>JAQXNU010000161.1 GCA_029098165.1 Clostridiales bacterium | reverse complement strand
TATGCTAATAGGCTTTCCATATTCATCATCATATATGGTTCCATCCTCTTTACATTTCATATTACGCTCCTGCCAACGTAAGGGATGTATCGGTGTTGCAATGGTACAATTCGGTCCAAAAAACACATTATCCCCGATTTTTACAGGGCAGGTATCCAATACAGTAAAATTAAAATTAGCATAACATCCATTCCCCATGGTAATAAATTCACCATAATCAAAGAATATAGGTCCTTGCAAATAACATCCACTACCTCGATTTGGAAGTAGCTCATCTAATATTTCTTTTCGTTTTTCTTCCTCTGTTTCAAAAGTATCATTGTACATCTTTGACAATCTATGTCCTCGAGCTCTCAGCTCAGCTAATCTTTTGTCACTAGGATCATATATTTTTCCAGCAAGCATTTTTTCTTGTTCTGTCATATTACACCTCTTAATTATTTTACTTGACCATATATCTGTTGTGGAGGATTCCATCGAAAGACGACTTCTTCTTTTGTTCCAATGAAAAACTGACACTCGTAAGAGTACGGCTCATGATTACACCATATCCAGCACATATATAGAATCTCCTGATATCCATCATAACGATAAGCAAACTCTAGTTCCCATTCCTTGTTGTTGATTTTCTCAATTAATTGTTCCATCGTATATTCTCTACGAATGACATTTCCTTCACATTCCTCAAATAGGTAAAACGATACTCCTCTCATTGGGTCCACTAAAAATTCAACCGCAGCATTCCCTGTATTGGGCCAATCATCCGAATAGTCTTCGAAAAATATTCCATTTGGAAAATATAATGTCAACTGTCCATCCTCATATTTTGCCGATGTTGTTCGACAATCGTGAAGACTAAATTTCTCCTTATCTGTACTTATTAAATCATACTCCATACCTTATCCTCACAAAGTCTATTGTCCAACTCATTTAATCTGAATTTTGAATAAACAATCATATCCAATTTCCTTAATTCATTATCCTCCATACCTAATCTCTCTATAATCTTAATACTTTCTAAATAAAGAATCTCTATCTAAATAAATGTAGCCTCTTTCTGTTTTCAAATTTGTCACTCAAAACACCAGGGCATTATCTGCCCCGATGCTTCTCTTTTTTCTTTTGCTGTTTCAATTCAAACATTTTCTCAGCCTCCGCCAGTTTTTGTTCCCGGCTTCTCACTTTTCGTTCTTGTTTGTTCTGCTCCTGTTGTATTTTTAGAGCCTGTTGCGATTTTGTTCCGATTCCAACATTTTGTAATTGTTTCTTCGCATCACGCTGCCTTCTCTTTGGATTCTTCTTGCTCTCTTTAACAACAGTTGCCACAGCTGGACTGAACCTCAGATGATAATAGTGCTTTAGAATAAACTCCTTTACCTCATAATCCTTTGGTTCCGCACCAAAGGTCACTTTGGCAACGGATAGTTTACCATTCGCAATTTTCTCAAATATGCCTACCCAAAATGGTTCCTCAAAGTACACTGTTAGTTTTCCGGTTTCTTTGTCCATGACAATCCCTCCTTCATAGATGAATGAACAAAGAATGGACAACCCGGAGGGGCAGGTTACTTACCCTGACAAGCAGGACGGCCGGGCTACCTACCGGCTCTGGCATGCATTTGCTGCACACGTTGCGTTTTTATCTTTGTTTTCTATAATCAAGCCATACGGCTGGATTAACACTTTCTAATGCTATAAACATACTTTCATATGATTAATGATCGTTACGCTGCCTCATGATCAAAGTCACTATTTTCAACGTCTTCTAATCGTAAACAATAGCATATTATGTCAGATTTTACAACCATGTTTTACTCCGCTTCCAGCAAAAATAGAAATCAAATTTTCTCTTGATACCCCCAATGAATCGTTTATACTAAGAATATAACTAATTTATAAAGGAGATGGGACATGTTAAAGATCAGTGATTTCTCCAAATTAACTCATGTATCCGTACGGATGCTTCGTTATTACGATAATCAAGGATTACTCAAACCAGAAGTGATCGATACGACGAATGGATATCGACTTTACAGTGCCAAACAAGTTCCTGAACTACAAAAAATCGTACTGTTGCGCGACTTAAGCTTTAGTGTAACTGAGATCAATGAACTCTTACAAAATTGGAACGAAGATTACATAACCAAACATTTTGAAGAAAAGATCATAGAACTTCAGGCCATCATTGCCACTACCAATACACAGATTGAGCGGCTCAAATCGGGGATCAAACATATCAATACCAATCAGTTCGAGCGATGTTATAATGTTACCCTACGAACGATTCCTGAATATCCTGTGATTTCATTACGACGCAAGGTAAATGACTATTTTGATGAAGGTCAGTTATGGGAAGAACTCTACTCTTATGTACAAAAAAACCATATCGAGATCGATCATACTGCGAAAAATAATATCGCCATTTATCACGATACGGAATATCTGGATACTGGGATCGATATTGAAGTATGTATTATTGTGAAAAAAATAGGAAAAGATCAGAATGGATTCACCTACCGCATGGTGGAAGGTGTTGAGCATATGGCCTGCATGATGGTCTATGGACCATATGAAAATATCGCAGGCGCATATAGCTCTTTCTTAGAATGGTTAGAGAAGAATGAGCCCTACAACATGGGTTCTCCCTCTCGACAAATCAGCATCATTGGTGGAATGGATACCGATAATCCACAAGAATATCTTACAGAGATACAGATTCCTCTTTTAAGTTCTTGATCATCGCAAAGAGACCTAATAGGATCATGCCAATTTCAGGTATGATTACGGATAGACCTATCATTGGAAAGTGTCTGACGTTAAATTCGTAATAACGCTCTGTTTTTCGTAAATGATCTGTTCCATCAGTTTCCTCCTTCGAATTCGAAAAATCGGGCCCAGGAAACACGATAAAGGCCGGCATGGTGTTAAGGTCAAGAGGGAAATAAATTTTTCTTAATATTTGTAAAAAGAAAAGCCTGCAGATATGCGACCATAACTACAAGCTTATCTTTGATTCATTCTATTGTAATATCAGATTCTGCGACCACTGCTCTGAGTAATGAATCTTCTCCATTAACAGTTCCTCTTTATCTTGTACGACAATAAATTCCCATGGCTTAATTGCCCGCCCAGAAGGAGAATCTAATCCTGCTTTTAAGATTAGATCAAGTTTCTCCTTTGGAATGGACTCCTCGGCACATTTATGTAATCTTTCTTATTCTGCTATTGGATCTGCTGTTAATGAATACTTGTATTCTACTATTGAATCACAACTGGATCTGCTGTAAATGAGTACTTGGTGCATACTGCATCTTCAATGCAAAATGTTACAAAGATATCATCCTCTGCTTTATATAACATACTTGGACCAGTTGGATCCGCTAGGATTGCTGTTTTTGCTTCGATACGTTCGTCTAATACTAATCTTCCTGTAACACGGATCCATGTATTATCCTCTTCCATTCCACAGATTTCAACCTTCGGATTCTTCATCATTTGCTCATAACATGCCTTTTGGTTATTGGAACAAATATATGGTTTCCCCTCAAATTCAGTTACTGCAGCAAATGGACGTACACGTGGCTGGTCCTGATCCATAGTTGCTACATAGAATACTTTTGTCTTTTTTAACTCTTCCACAATTTTATTCATGATCTTCTCCTCCTTATCATCTCTACTATACCACTTTTTTTTGCTTTCTGTTAATAGATACCATCCGAAGAGTAATCATCACTTGCGGTCTCATTGGTTGAAAATATCAGGGCATCTCCAGCTAAAAACTGTATACTTAGACCATTCGTATCGGTTTTCTTTACTGCTCCGCCTTCCATAAGCCACATACTACAGTAGTGGTTTTCAATATAATTCTCTTTATTAATATAACTGTACCTTACGTTTCCGTCTGGATCCACTGCCTGAATGTCGAAATTCACAATAAGATAACCGTCTTTTAACCAGAAATCCTCTTTCAGATTAATTCCATTTTTCTTTGCATAATCTGTGACATCCGTTCCTTTTTCCACAGCCCTTACTTTATCTGGCAAGCTATAACTAAAATAATACGTTTGTTTTAGTTTTTGAAGTTCTTCTTCTGTGTGAACTTCGCTCTTATTCGCTTTCGCAAATCCTAAGTTCGAATACATTCGAAGGATGTCATTTACGACGATATTATCATAAGAATACAGTTCACTGGATAAGGCACTGAATTGTGATTTCTTCATATTGCAAATTTTTGCATTTGCAACAATCTCTTCTTGTGGTATCGCTTGCATCGGATCTCCAACGGTAACCGACTTTACGTTCTGATAGTCGGCATCGCTACCAACTTGGATCAACGCATATTTCTTTCCTTGAATCGTTCCTTGATAATATAAATCAACCTCCCTACGATTTTCTCCTTTCGCATCTACATAGTAAAAGGTCGGTTTCACCTTGATGCTCGAACCATCCGTTCCCATAACATCACCATTCGTGTTAACACGAAATCGCATCGTATATCCAGTTTTCAGCATACCAGAATTATTATATCTAGGATGAGCTCCTCTCATTAGGGGCATGGTATAGCTTGTTTGACGTCCAAACGACTCACCATAACTATTATTGATTCCTACGGTATAATCATAAGACTTCGTCGCTTGAAATCCTTTCTTCGTAACACCATCTGCAAGTTTATATAAATCTACGCTCTTATTATTTAATTGCTTTGTATAGGCTCCATTCTCTTTCAATGTAATCCCGTTCTTTTCCCGAAATACCTCTTGCCACAGTGGATAGTCCTGAACATCATACATCGTAAGACCATATAAGCGACCAGATGTCTGTATCGTAAATGAATCTGTAGCAACATAATGTTCCACTGCTGCGTTTCTGTTATCTTCAGTTTGCATCAAATGGTTGCTTCCGTTGACTGCAACACTCCTTACTTCTACCGTATAAATACCTTCCGCTACCCACATTGGTACATAGAATCTGTGCTCGGATGTCCCAATACATGTCCATGTATTGGATGGTATCAATCGATCATTCGAAGACTTTCCATCATTTCCAACATCCTCATACATCTCAACTGGAAATTTTACTTCATTCTGAGCATTTCCATCCATCTGAGCCAGATATTTTGCATAATCTTTTTCTCCATATCCCGGTTTGTCGGAATGATAGCCTTTATTGGAAATCTGCAATCGAAAATCTCCAATGGTATCATTCTCATCCAAAATGAGTGGAATACAGCTCTCATCTGGATTATTTAGCTGCAGATAGGCGCTATTATCATGTGCCAGCATAGTTTTACAGTACACCGGAGTATGTATGTTCACCTCATTTACGTTATCAATCGGATAAATGATCTGCTCCTCATTTTCTGAGTTATACGATACGACTTTTTCATAAGTAATCGTTCCGCTCGAATGATATGTATCATTTGCTAATGTTTTCTCAATCCATAGTTCATCCTGATATAGTACCTTTTGTGCTGTCCTAGCAGGGGAAGATATAGCTCCTTGATTAAGTGCACTAGCCGATTTTCTACTCCATGTATCGCTCAGTACAGTTGTCGTTCCAAACGTTAAGGAATCATTTCTAACACTAATCTCTCCGATTTTTGAATCTCCAATCGCCACGAGATTCTCGCGTGGTATCGATGACACTTCTTCCGATGGCAACACAATCGTACTTCCGATCCCATCCGGTTTCCTAAGATGCTGAGATTGTCCGGTATAATGTTCATAGGTAAGGTTTGGAATCGAATAGTTCTTCGGCAACAGCGTTATCGTCTGCCCTGGTAACGTTTGATTCGTTAACGTTCCATTCTTAATCTTATAATAATCGATGGAGACAATTTCCGTATATGAATAGTTTCTTGTGATCGTTCCTGAAATTGTAACGGTTTCTGGCGTTATTGTATAAGTATCTTCCTCTTTACCGTTATTCTTGTCCTTAGTTTTACCTTTCGTATCCGCATTCGAAGTTGATTTGCCTTTGTTCGACTTATTTCCTGTACTTGTAGATGTTGATTTTGTGCTATCTTCTTGTTTTTTTGGTGGATTTTTTGTTTTCACATAATATGTTTTCTGAACGGTGATCGGATATGTGATTTGACCTGACTTTTTCTCATAGACGATATTTAATAGATATTCAGATGCTTGAATGCTTCCATATAACTTTTCTGTAGTTGGAACCCCTTTTTTCGCATCATACCCTGTCTTAGGAAGGGGTTGTACATTAATATTACCAATTGGATTGGCTTCAAAATAAGAAATTGTATTCTCCGATATGGCCGGAACTGGCGTACTCGGTGTTGGTTGTGGTTTCTTGGTTGGTTCTGTTTTCATTTTAGAATCTGGCTTTGGTGTTGGTGTAATACTTGATTTCTTTTCTTGTTCCAAAAGAACATACATCGTAGCATTCTGTTTACTTCCATGATAAGCTTCAATGATATTCCCTGATATGGCTGGCGGATTTGCCTTATTTGATTGCCCCGTTTCATAGACATATTCTACGGATTGAATCTTATACTGCTTCTTATTGATCTTAAGTTCTTTCTTGGAAGGTATCTCAACGCCAGTATATTGACCAAAGAATATTTCTTGATTTACTGGACCTTGCTTTAAAACTTTAGCATTGGTTCCATTCTTCGCGTAATCTTTGGCATCGACGTAGCGGACGTTGTAGAAGAAGGGGCTTAGGCGGATGTGGATGACATTATCATAATAACTTTTTAAGATATTGCTTGTTTCTTTACTCCAATGTTGTCCTAATAAATTATAAATTGCGTTATCAATATCATCATATGAATAATATTCATCTGTTCCTACTCGCACTAAACCATCACGTCTAACTACTTCAAAAATATTTGAAAAGTAAACATCAATACCTTGAGCAATCTTCTTATATGCTCCTTGAGTTGAATAGCCCTGATTTTTTAGAAGGCGAACTAGATTGGTGGTGACGTCTTGGCTGTCTAGAACGTATGTGTCAACTGTATACTTAGCACTATAAACATCTTCAGGGACAACAATATTTTCCTTTGTTTCTTTTCTCGATATTCTTAGCTTATTATTAATACTTAATGGATTTTTATTAGTATTTGCTAATGTCATCATAAAACCAGTTGTGTGATACGTATAAGTAGATGTAGACTTTGAATGTTTCCCAAAAAAATAGATTTCTCCCTCTCTATCAACTTTAACTGTAAATATTTTTTGTCCATTATAATCGTATACGTACTCATATTGACCATTCACTGTAGCATTAGCATATAGAGGTGTAAGTTTTGCATCGCCAATAATAATTATAAAACAAATTATTATACCAATAATTTTTTTTCGTAATTGCTCTGTTTTCATTTTCCCTGCACCTCATTATCATAAAAGTAATCATTAAGATATAGGGTCTCTACTCCATAGTTTGGTACACCTGATGAAACATCAATATTTACATAGCCATCTCTCCATTCACCTAATTTAAGATTCTTAAATTCAGAATAAGTATCCCTTGTAAATATTATTGGAGATTTTATGACACAAGATAAATCTTTCGATGAAACAACTCTGTATTTTATATAGGCCCGTAGATAAATAAAACCATTACTTGTATATAGTGATGATCTATCTACTCCGATTATTTTACTCTCTACAATTGTCTTATTTTTGATTGCTGCTTTAATATACTCATTAATTGTTTTAATTGTATTTTCTCTATCAAGCGTACCGTTAAAATCTGCACTAAGTAGTTTTTCCATCCACTCTTTATCATCTTTAATAGTTCTATAATCCACATTAAATACACACTCTAAATAATTCCTTGCATTTTCTTCCCACTCATCGATACACTCATCATATAATTGTTTTGATGTTACTTTATTCTTACTATAGTAATAGTAAAATACTTCTTTACCATCCTTATACTCGCAGAAATCCTTTGGTGAAGCATAGTTAACCTTGCTCACCCAGCGATCAGTCCCATACACTAACTCATCACCTATTTTGGTTCTCATAAACAAGAATTTCCAATCATAATAACTATTCGGATAACTAGCTAATATGTAAGGATAAAACTCCGCCATCTTTGGCAGGTTTGTTGTACGAATCAGCTGTCCATCTGGTGATACTTGATGACGTGATTCTTTATCACGAATCTTGTTCACTAGCTGTTTCGCATATGCTACAGTTACTTTGTTCTTTGGATTGAACTTACGATCCGTACTATAAACGCCATTGGATTTTCCAATGATATAGCCAAGTGCATATGATTTTGCTAAGAAATTACGGTACTTCTTTTTTACCTTGCTGATATCAGAAATTCTACATTTTACAATCTTCTTTACCAAATCCGAGTTTATTGTTTTACCATAGAGATATTCATCTGCCCGAACTAATAGCATTGCAACCTCTTCCTTATTCGCATATACATCGTAATTTGTAAATGTATTTTCATTAATAAGTCCAATTCTCTTTGCCGTTGTTATGTAATCAGTCAAACTGAATTCATCATATGTTTCATGAAGCTCATCTAAAATCATTTGAATCATATCCCCCCGAGTGACATACTTTGTAGCTGCACTCACTGTTACTGGCTTTATTGCTGAACCATATCCAACTAAGATAGCAATCAGAATCAGTACTGATACTATTTTCTTTTGCAAACTCCCCATAATACTCATTTTTTACTCCTCACTCGCCAAAAAAGGCATAATAAAACGACTGTTACTGTTTTATTATACCTTAGCTAATAAATATTTACAATATTTCCCTTGTGTATAAAGTTCCGCATTATTTTTGTATATTTTGTCCAATTTTATACAAGCACCTAAAAAATAAGGCAGAACAAAAAACACGTCTTTGGTCTCTTTTTTATCCGACTGCCTTGCCACTTGTGAAACTCACAAAGCATATTTCTTATGATTGATATCATAGTATTGGCGCAATATTACTTCGTAGGGCATATAGACATTTTACTATCCCCCTGTGCCCCGAGTCGACTGAATATATACAACTTTTTCTGCTATTTGGGGCATAGGAGAGCACGTTGTATTCTGTGTGCCTCATTTTGCAGGAAAAATGCGGCACACCAGACTAGAAATCTTCTATATGCCCTCAACAGCAAGGTTAACAACAATAATTCACACATAGAATCTGACAATCCCATCACATTTAGCATATAACAAGTTTAAGATTTCCTATATGCCCCCAAATAAAACTTTCTTACTCTCTTCACTCCTCGTCATGATCACACCAGTCTGACATCATAAACTCATTAATCGTAGCATTGGCTCTCTCAGTCTCTTTCTTCTTCATAATTCTGTTTCTATCACTTAAAATCGCAAGCATTTCATCTACGATTTCTTCTAATGGCAAAGTTTTATAATGAGCTAGATATCCAATCATCCGTTGTGCTGTAAAATCCGTATTTAAGTTTTTTGTAATCAGATCACAAAATTCTTCTGGATATCCTCGCTCTATCATCAGGTTATAAAGTTTAATGCTTTTTTCTGATTTTGGTTTCATATAATGTTCCTCTAAACTCTTACTCTTTATTTCCTTTTCCACCCAAAGCGATCTTGGGTATGGTCATTTGCATCTCTAGACCATGCTCGTCTACCTGCACTTCATCAGGAATCACTTCTGTCTTACCTTGCAAGTCTAAATCAGCTGTCACTGCAAGACAGATGGCATCAATGATATCATCTGCATTGCACTTAAAATTCTTTGATTCAGTGATCACAAATTCCCTTGTTAGTTTCGGCAAGAACTTCGATAAAATCTGGACTCGCTCATCTAAGCCTTCTAGCGTGGATTTCTTTGACTGAACTACCGCTCCATTCAGCCTTGCAAAGCATACTTCTGGGTGGCTTTCCTTAATTTTATGGATAAAACTAGGGTTCTTTATCAGAAAAGTATCCAGTTCTCTCATCTTTGGAATGATCGCCATCGTCTGTTTAGAAAGCCCTTTATTTAACGCTTTTTGATTTGCTATGATCTGTCCTTCCTCTGTCGTTTCATAAACCGCTTGTCTCGATGGTACCGGAAATATCGTAGAGCTTCTTGGAGTAATCAGCTTTCTTGCATACACATCTGGTCGCTGATTGTATTGAAGTTCATTGCTAGGAAGACCAACGACCATATCAATAAACAGATTATCAAATTCAGGATATCGAGATACCACTTCTCCAATTTCCCCGAACTTATCGATGTGCAATTCTTGTTGCTCTAGAACTGCTGCGATCCATCCTCCTTTGCAACCATCAATTCCAAGACTCAACCTACTTGCTTTCTTAGACTGGTACTCGTTTTTCTTTTGTTGAAAATCAAATAACAATGCTACCTCGACAATGTGGGCGATGTTTCTATCACCGGCATATTTTGTAGTGTCTGCGAAATTCTCCATCGGAAGGACACCCTTTGTAACCTTCTTCGATTTTTGAGAACGTTCACTGAAAGACGTAACCTCACTCTTGCCCCTTCTATTTATGCCATTCCTACTATATATATCAATCCAATGCAACGAATTTGCCTCTTCAATCAATGTCACCTCGCCCTGAAGCATTCCAACATAAATTTCTAAGACTAGCTCCTGCTGATAGTAAGTCAAATCCATGAGTCGGAAAAGCTGAATCTGCTCTCTGCTGATTCCTGTCTCTTCGAACAATTCCCGATAAGCTGCCTGTTCACTGTTCTCTCCGACTTCTAACTTACCCCCAACAAAATTATATAACCCTTGGTATGGATTTTTCGAACGTTTGCAAAACAAAAGTTTCTCTTTTGCTTGGTCAAATACGACAATACAATTGTAGTGTTGAAATTTCATTTGTCCCATCCTTTTATGTTCACTACTATCATTATAACCAAGGGAAATGGATTTGCAAGATTAACCCATCTTTCGTATCTTCATGATCAGATTATAGTTTTACTTTGTGTGCGAACATACCGTTGAAACACGATTAAATCTTTTTTTATTCCACCTACAACTCCGTATACTTCACTGCACTACCTTTTGCCTTATCGATTGGATACTTTCGTTCATTTTGATCCATCTTCATATTAACTATTTCATCCACATCGAGACCAAGCTTGTCCAAAAGGTCCTGACAGTATACGATGACATCCGCTAGCTCTTCTTTTACATGTTGAAGGTCATATTCTGTATCGCTCCACTGAAAACACTCTAAAAGTTCATTTGCCTCAATCGAGATGGACTTTGCCAAATTACTCGGGGTATGAAACTGTCCCCATTCACGATCTGCGACAAACGTACGAATTCGATTTATTGTTTCTTGTTTCATTTTGTCCTCCTATATTACTCTAACCCATATCCGACAGGGAACAACACCTGATCTGTTTTAATATCCTCCACCGAACGGTACCATGGCATCGCCAGTTTCCCCGTAAATGGCGTTTTTCCTGTCAATACATTCGCAATGCCATCTCCTTCACTTCCTGGCAGATAACACATAACCACACTGTCCCAATCGTTGAAATCCTCTCCTAGAATTACATTTCTTCCAGCCACGATTAGTGTAATTACTGGTTTTCCAAGTTTCTTCGCTTCTTGGATGGCTTCTTCATTTAAATCTAAGCCCAGCTGTCCCGTTAACTCCATGTCTTTGGTATCACCATTCCATTCTGCATATGGGCGCTCACCAACACATAAAATCGTTGCATCCGCTTCGTCTGCCTGATCTTCCTCCGTTATGATCGTCAAGTTATATTCAGGTGCTAATTCCTTCAGACCATCAAGAATCGTCTTGCCATCAGGAACATATTTGGATTTTCGATCCATACCACCTTCCCATTCAATGGTCCATCCACCACATAAGACCCCAGTATCATTCATCGCAGGACCGGTTACATATAGCTTCATTCCGTTTTTTAAAGGTAATAAGTTATTATCATTTTTCAGCAAAACCATACTTCTCTCTACCATTTGTCTGGCAAGAGAGCGAACTTCTTCACTACCAACCTGGGTATAATCACTCTTGATGTCCTTACCGTACGGATCTTTGAAAATTCCTGCATTCTTCTTCATCGTAAGAATTCGTCTGACTGCATCATTTACTCTGTCCTCCGAAATTAAGCCTTCTTTGCAGCCTTCCACGATATAGTCTGCACAATCTCTATAATAGGTTGGTTCCATTAGCATATCAATTCCTGCATTTATGGAGCTGATTACCTGATCCTTCAGATCATCCCCTTCAATATTATGTATGGATTCCCAGTCACTAATCACAACTCCCTTAAATCCCATCTTTCCTTTTAATACATCCGCGATCATCTCTTTATTGGCATGCATTTTAACGCCATTAACACTTCCGTGATTGACCATAATCGACTGAACTCCTGCATCGATCAACGACTGATATACAGATAACAGCTGATCCAATTCTTCTTGTCCTAATTGGGCATCCCCACGGTCAATTAGAAAACTACCTTCTCCCGTTCCATATTCAATGCTTCCATCTCCGAGATAGTGTTTTGCACAGGCAACAATTCCGCCATCAATCAAACCTTTGGTGTAAGCAGTCGCTAATTCCTTTACAATCGTATAATCTGAAGAATAACTTTCATACGTTCTTCCCCATCTTGGTTCATCCGCAACAGCAACACAAGGAGCGAAGTTCCAAAGCATGCCAGTTAACTTCATCTCATTGGCAACTGCTTTTCCCATCTGATAGGTTAATTCAGGATCATTAGCAGCACCAACACCAATATTATGTGGAAAGATTACAGCTCCTTCACAAGTATTTACACCATGGACCGAATCATTTCCATATATAAATGGAATCTTCGTTTTGGATTCCAATGCTGCTTTTTGTCGTTCCTCAATAAGTGATTGCCAGCCTTCCACGTCTAAACGTTGACTGCTAACGGTACTAAGTATGGAACCGAAACAATCCGATTTCATCTCTTCTGCGAATAAATTGTCGCAAGCTCCCTGAACCATCTGTGCTGCTTTTTCTTCCAAACTTAATCTGCTAAGAATCTCATCTACCGACATTTGATCCAGATCAAGCTCATTCTCCTTGTCAGCTAAATCATCCTGTGATATTTCATTCTGATCATTATGATTGCTACTATCCTTCTGATTGCCAATTTCGCTATTTACTGTCTTATGATCATCCAAAGACTTATTCTGACATCCGCATAAGAAAAGAGTAATCACAAGCATGATGGAAACCATTGATTTTATCCGTTTCATACGATTCCTCCTTAGAGTTTCATTCCTCATTTATGTAATCCTATCATAACGAATGTGGTAATTTTCGTCAATGGTTTAGTACATGAAGGAATGCAAAAAAACTCACCGATCCATTGGTTAATCAATCGGTGAGTTTCTTCCCTATAACAAACGACATAATCGTCTATTTTTTCTTAGCAGCTTTCAATTTATACATGACTCCATACGTAGAACCACCAAATAAACCATTATCCGCATGTTCTACAACCACATAGTATTTCTTTCCCTTTTTCGCTTTAAAGCTAATGGCACCATTCTTATAAATTTTATCACTAACCTTGATTTTTTTACGAGAAGCATCATATACGGTAATCTTATGTGCATAGGTAATATCCTGTACTAAGGAATAAGATGCTTTATATGTACCGGTTTTTCCTGCTTTAAAGACAAAATAATCGCTATCGCTGTCGGTAGCTAACACTCCACAATATGATGTAGAAGTTTTCATGGAATCCGCAGAGGAAAAACTGTCATTTTTTTCAGTTTCAATGTATGTTTTTGCGACAAAGGAAGCTTTTAACTCATAGGTTTCACCAACGGAATCGGTATAATCTTCTATTCCAATATAAATACTCTTTCCCTTAGCTAACACATAATTAAAATTAATTCCTTCTTTATAGTCTCTTGATTTTGCCTGGAATAATTGGTTCATGTTGGAGTCGTATAAGGTAAAATACCAACTTGGTGTATTGGTCGATGTAAAGTCATGTCGATCGAAATGAATCGTATATACCCCTGATTTGGATGCTGTAATCTTGTAGAAATCCTTATCTCCTGTACTTATGATACTTCCTAAGAACATCTCATTATCGGCAAGCTTCGTCGCATTGGTTGCCGTATCGTTGTTCTCCTCTTCTACGAACGGATATGCCCAATAGTTCGCCTTCATGGAATACTTCATCTGAACGCTGTCCTTATTATATCCTTCCACCTTAAGATAATAAGTGGTCCCTTTGTTCACAATGACGGTCTGCGTTATGTAAGCATCATTCTTAGCATCATGGTTACATATTTCATTCATTCTTGCATCATATAATGATATGTACCACTTTGGAGAATCGGTGGAACTAAAATCATTTCGTTCAAACGTAAAATTGACATATCCAGACTCATTCGCTGTATATTTGTAGTATTTGCAGAGATCCGTATCTTCTATGTAGTCGATTGCCTTTGCCCCAGAAGAGATGTCAGAAGCTTTGGTTACTTCTGTGTTATCCACGGCAGCAAAAGCAGGTGGGACATATATACTTATGACTATTAGCGCTAAGATCAATACTACCATAGTCTTCACTTTTTTCATAAACTTCTCCTTTTTAAGTTTGACCAATTTCTGAATTCATTTATCTGCAATATAGATTAACATTTTAACAATGCGCTGAGCATTTTAAAATCTCAAACATACATTGCCCGATTTTTAACATCTGTAAGTAATACAAAAGTATTTCGATAATTATTCTCTCGTCCATCCATGAGAAGATATTTTAAATCATCGATAACTTCTTCACTTGATAATAGTTCAATTACATATGGCGCATATCTTTGACCATCATCTTTCATTAGTTCTTCACGTATCTCATCAAAGGACTTTCCACGATTGTAACTACGCCCAATACTGTCAGTAGCTGCATCAATACAGTCTGCAACCTCAACTATATTTTTGGTAATAGTATTCGCAATATTCTCCTCTATAGGATAACCACCGGCACAGTTATACCAAACATGATGGTATCTAGCCACCTTAGCAAACCTTTGTGTGGAAGGAAAATGGGAAAGCATTCTTGATCCCATTGTTGTATGCTTCTTAATAATATCAAATTCCTCATCAAACAGATTTCTTCCATACACAAAAATACTATCTATCATTGTAAGCTTGCCAAAGTCATGACAAAGCGCACAATGATATACATATGAAAGAATAGCTGAATGATTCTGCTCAGCTGTTTCTTTATTAATTGAAAAGTCTTTGTAAAATAGCTCCGGATGTGACAAAAAAAGATGCTCTGCCAAACATTTACTTATGTCTGCGACCTGAAGACTGTGAACATAAGTTGGAGGATGAATAGCAGCCAAGCAGTTCAGACAAATGTCCTCAAAGCTGATAACTCCCGGTATTTCAATAAATACTTCAAGAAATCCGATCAGGTACTCTTGTAGATAATTAAATGCATCCATATTTGCAGAATTCAAAATATATCCAACGATCTTATTGTATATTTCAACAAGTCGTTTTTCAATCCGTTTGGATAGTCGCTGACCGCGTAATGAATACAAATACTCCGCAGGAATGAGAAGATTCATTTGTACAGAATGCATGTCATACTTATCGTCTGCATACAACTCATATAATTCCAGTAACTTCTGCTGATACTCATTAAGTCCTAGCTGTCCCGCAAAATATTTATTGCGAATTAACTCAAGTTTAAAATGTGACTCAGGAAGAATGGATTCAGCCAAACTATAGTCCTGTGCCCAAAGTTCTCTCAACTGGTCCAACCAATTACATATATCCTTACACTGTTCTTTTTCAAATCCCCATCGATTGCCGCGTTCCGTGAGTTGTCCCATATGCTCTATGCATCTGTACTTATGAATAATCCAATTATAGTTTTCAATATTGTCCCTATAAAATTCATCATCACACAGTTTGATTGCATTCACGAGAGCATCATAACGCTCAATATTTGTCTTTTTAGTAAAGAAGAAAGTATCATAAAGAGCAGAGTAGAACCTTACTACCGTAAGAGCACTTTTCTTTGCATCATTCGAAAGTGAAGCAAATACTTTTTTGTCATATACTTTGTCAATAACAATCCTTGCAGCCTTCAATCCCTCATCTCGATAATATGTAGTAGTGGTAGCATCAGAAATAATACGTGCTGTCCTGTTTACATTAGCGTAACACACGTTAACATGAATATGCGCCTGTTTCACAAGACGATCTACATCTCCTATTTGTTCAAAGTCCTTCATCAGTTTATCCGACACCCTAAATAATAAAGAAAGATCAAGCTCCTCTCCAGTCACTGGTTCAAGAAGCATCTTACAAAATTGTTGTAAGACAATTAGTGTGTCAACTTTCAGCAATTCTTCTTGGTTGATTAAAGGGTAAATAGTATTTCTCATTATTTCACGACACTCAATACCATACTGGCCAATTTTCTTGTAGTCTTCTTTAAGCTTTGTGCTGTACTCACGTGCGCTCTGAATATTCTCTGTAGACACCGCCGATAACACCCTGATTGCTAAAATATTTTCTATGTATTTTTCAAGTTCAGCCTTTATCATAGGTACCTCCCAATTAATGAAAAACAAGTATGATCTCAAATATATCGTTCTAATCATTCCATATCTTTATAACAAAATGGATATTTCTTTACATCATTCCCATAAATCAATATTATCTTTATTCACTACCTCTTTGATTCAAACTTCCCCTCCTTAAGTTTGTAATTTCGAATACCATTATAATTCCTAATTATTCCAGTGTCAACAAACGTCTGGATATGACGAATTTCTTGTAAATTATTAAAGTAAATGTGAGTATGACATCTAAAAAAACTACAGTTCACTCGAGATACTTAAACTGCAGTTAATTTGTGATTTATAATAATGATGGAACAAACTTACTCAATCTCTAATGCTTTCATAATAACATCTACGATTGTATCAGCCGATGGTCTTCCTTGACACTTAATTGTTCTTTTTTCTTCTTCCACACCAAATAAACCATAAGCACCATTTTTTTGACGTTTGTAATGATAAACAGTATATTCTGATTCTGTAGTAAGATATGTTATAATAATACATTTATACCGTTTTTAAAAACTATGAAAACTTTTATACCTGAAGCCTGGGCCCAAAAAGGTGTTTCATCGAGCTCTCTTATATCATTAATTTCGCTTACTTCTAGAGCGGCCTTAACAGTATTACCTAATTCTTCATTTGTGCAACCGCTCTCTAACTGAACAACTGTTGAATGATTAGACCTTCCAATACCATAAGAATATCCCATCTCCTTTATTATCAAACTAATCCTCCGTATTCTCTCTCGCCCATTCCGTGACATCATTTACGATCTGTTTATCGCTTTCTATCATCTTCTGTTTTGGGGAATGTGCTAAGAATTTATTAATCATTGCGTTCGAATTCGCAATTACAGAAATCCCTGAAACATGACCTTCGACTAATAAACTGGAGATGATCTCTGCAATTGCATGAATTCGTCCCCAACCTTCTACTTTTTTCGCTAAATTCAAGATCTCCGTACTCGCATTCTCCCAAGCTCTCATAAGGAACACTGCAAAAATCGTAAATTCATCTGATAAGCCGATTAATCGTACGGCTTCTTTTAAAGCATCGTTTGCCTGAAACATTTCGAGAATGGTCAATCCAAGTTTCACTAATTTTTTGTTGTTCGAACCGATTAAAAGATCCACTGCGAAGTTGTAAAGATTTCTTGCGTTCAACTCCTGATTATGATTCATAATGCATTATGGAATCTCATCAATGATTGTAATGATTCGATGCTGCTTTGCAATCTTTATAAATAGCTCCTTTGCTTTTCCATCTGATTGTTAGAAACTAAAGTAAGCGCTTCCGTGATTTCATTTAAAACTTGCTCCCCCCAGCTCTGAAAGTTGCATATGATAGATCATCATTCCATCTATCGCACCATCTGCAAATTTTAGTTGATTACTTGGTCCGTCTGTCGCATTAATCTCATTTGCTGACTCATCCGGCAAACTAACTCGTTTTGGCAGCATCCCATCCACCAAATGTTCCTCAATATAGTTATATAATGATTTCTTCTCTTCCATTTCATCCTCCACAAATTTGATTCCGGTTATCGTGTAATGGAGGGCTCCATTCGGCCTCTTGACGTTGCTGCGTCATTCCCTTATCTTGATGCTAGCTATATCGTTGCATTCCCTTTCTCCAATCGAAGTCAGAAAGAAACTTCTGCATAGTCTTTCTCATTTCCTTTCTCGCCCCACTTCTGGGCATGGTAATAATGAACCGATATTAAGCAAGCGATTCCCCAACCGATTGGCCATGCACACCAGATACCAAGTTCCTGTAAACCTGTCTTGGATAAGATAAATGCAAGGATGACACGAAGTGATAAATCGGTAAATGTAGCAATCATAAATTGTATCATCCTTCCAGAACCGCGTAAAATTCCATCTGCTACCAATTTTGCAGAAACGACAAAATAGAATGGCGAGAATATCTGTAAAATCTGGATTCCTGTTTTTAAAGCGAGATTCGATGGCTGATCCATGAAAAACATAACCAGATATCTTCCAGCAAAAAGATACAATAGTGCCAAAGGAAGACTCAATATCCACACCATTCGAAGTCCTGCTCGAAATCCCTCTTTGATTCGATGAAGTTTATTGGCACCGATGTTCTGTGCCGTAAAGTTTGAAATTCCATTTGCCAGCGTCGTAAATGAAGTTATGACTAAGTTATTTAATTTGATAGCTGCAGAATAACCTGCGATAACTCCAGATCCAAATCCATTGATGACTCGTTGAATTAAGATATTGCCAATAGAGATAAAACTCTGTTGCAAGATGCTTGGGATTGCAACTCTTGCAATTTTCTTTAATAAGAACGTGGAGAATGGTTCCCCCTTTACTTCTGGCGCTAGTTTACTTAATCGTTTGCATATAACAATCATGGATAGAATACAGCTGACTCCCTGACAAAGAAACGTTGCCCAGGCAACTCCTGCTACTCCCATATGAAGTACTTTTACAAATAAGATATCCACAAAGATATTGGATGAGGAAGACGCTACCAAAAACCAAAATGGTGTTTTCGAATCACCAAGTGCTGAAAAGATTCCAGTTGCTATATTATAAAAGAAGACAAATGGAAGTCCCCATATGTAGATATCCAAATACAATTCAGAATCTGCGTAAATATTCTCTGGCGTATGGATCATATCCATCAAGGCATTACTGCCTAGAATTCCAATCAGCATTAAAGTCAGACATAAGATACCGCTAGAAATCATAGCGGTACGAACTGCCGTCTTTACTTCTCCATATTTTTTACTGCCGAATAATTCTGCCACGACTACGGAACTACCAATATTACATCCAAATGCAAATGCTATGAAAATCAGCGTGATCTCGTAGCTGTTTCCAACCGCAGCAAGTGCATTTTCACCAATGAATTTACCGGCGATTAAGCTATCTGCGATATTATAAATCTGTTGAAAGATAATGCTGCCAAACAGCGGCAAACAAAAATTCCTTAGTACTTTTCGAGGATTTCCAACGGTCAAATCCTTATTCATCTTGGTCACTCCTAACAATTGATTTTTCTAAATATACAGTATATACTTAATTTTGCAATGTGTATAAAGTATATTTTGCATATTCGTCATGTAGAATTTACATGGTACAATGAATCGTAACTAAAATGCAATTATATATTTATGAATCATATGATGGGGTGTTCATGATTAGTAGTTATGCTTTTAACATGACACTATAATTTGTTCTTAATATTTATTTTGTAGACATTCGATGATCAGATAGAATTTTCATACATAGTCTAATAAAACAAGTATTTTTACGATTGATACAAAGGAGTGGTTTGATGGAGATAACCTACGATTATTATCGAATCTTTTATTATGTAGCCAAATACAAGAATTTAACACATGCTGCTGAGATTTTACATAGCAACCAGCCAAATGTCACAAAATTTATGAATAAGTTAGAAGAACAGATTGGCTGTAAACTGATTATTCGCTCCAATAAAGGGATTCAGCTTACGCCCGAGGGCGAGAAACTATTTTCTCATGTTTCCATTGCATATGAGCAGCTACGAGAAGCGGAATTGGAACTATCCAGTGATCGAGCAATGAATTCTGGAATTGTCCGAATTGGCGCCACCGAGACAGCTCTACACGGCATCTTATTGCCAGTACTCAATCAATTTCGTACACAATATCCTGGAATCCGACTGATGATCACCAATTATTCGACTCGCCAAGCAATCTCCGCACTAAAAAAAGGCGCCGTGGATTTTTCCTTAGCTGCAACTCCAACGGACGCCCCAATGGACTTTCAAGAGACTACACTTTTAAACTTTAATGAACTTTTGATTGCCGCCAAAGATTCTCCTTACGCTTCTCTTACAGAGCTTACTGCAAAAGAGATCATCCGGCAGCCAGTCGTAGGCTTAGGTCAGCATTCCAAAACATACGAACTATATTCTGCGCTATTCTTAGAACACAATCTGGAATGGCAGCCAGACATTGATGCAGCAACTGCTGATCAGATACTTCCTATGATCAAAGCAGGTCTTGGTATCGGATTTATTCCAGAATTGATGGCAGAACAGGCAATCAACCAAGGAGAGGTCTGTGTCATCAAAGTGTCCGACCTTACCATTCCAAGACGCTCCCTTGTTTTAATTGAAGATAAGACCCAGCATCTTAACATTGCTGCAAACACCTTAAAGAAAATGTTACTTTCTACTTAGCAGTATTTTTTGCTAAGTTCATAGAGTTTGTTGGTCATTTAAAAGTATTTTCATTTTTATAATTTGATGGTCATCTTATGCAATTTGTTGGACATTTCTGAGGTTGATAGGCATCTTAGTGTTTTGGTCCTGATCTCAAGATTTTTGTTCCCGCAGCACAAAAATCTTCCTAAAAAGTACCAAAGGAGACTCCTTGGTAAGAAATAAGCACAAACAATAAGGGAGCAACTTTAACTTTGTATAAAAGGCCGCTATTATCCATTTTTTCAATATACTCAGATAGTAAAGTTCTTCACATATCAAAGCTTCTTCGCGAATCTAAGTTTCCTCAAATAACACAAGTCCTTCACCTATCAGAGTTTTCCTCACTTATAAAGTCCCACACAACTTAAAGTTTCTTCACAAACAAACATCGAATTGCATTTAAGACTGCAATGATCATTACACCAACATCCGCAAAGATTGCAAGCCACATATTTGCGATACCAAAGGCACCAAGGATCAAGCAAATTGCCTTGACACCAAGGGCAAATGCGATATTCTGATAAACGATACGTAAACATTTACGAGAAATCTTAATTGCTTTGGAAATCTTTAATGGATCATCATCCATTAAGACCACATCTGCTGCTTCGATTGCCGCGTCGGAACCCATAGCTCCCATGGCGATACCGATATCTGCTCGGGATAACACTGGAGCATCGTTAATACCATCCCCGACAAAGGCAAGTTTTGATTTGGTGGATTTGCGACTTAACAGTTCTTCTACTTTTGAAACTTTATCCGCTGGGAGAAGTTCAGAATGAACTTCATCGATTCCTAACTCAGAAGCTACCTGATCAGCTACTGCACTTGCATCGCCAGTCAGCATAACTGTCTTTCTCACACCAGCTTTCTTTAAAGTAGCAATTGCCTGTTTGGAATGTTGCTTTACGATATCGGAGATTAAGATATGTCCTGCATATTCTCCGTTGATTGCCATATGAACTACTGTACCAACAGAATGACAATCGACATAATTCATATTTAAAGACTTCATTAATTTGGAATTACCAACTGCTACTTCCACCCCATCTACCTTGGCAATGATACCATTACCACTGATTTCCTGAATGTCAGAAACTCTGCTTCGGTCAATCTCTTTCCCATAAGCTCTCTGAATACTCTTACTGATTGGATGAGACGAAGCACTCTCTGCTAATGCTGCATATTCCAGTAACTTCTGATTTTCGATTACATTATGATGAATGCCATCTACTTCAAAAACACCTTGAGTTAAAGTTCCTGTCTTATCAAATACGATATAATCTGTTTTGGATAATAACTCAAGATAGTTAGAACCTTTGACTAAAACGCCTTCTTTACTAGCACCACCGATTCCAGCAAAGAAGCTTAAAGGAATACTAATGACTAACGCACATGGGCAGCTGATTACTAAGAAAGTCAATGCACGGTAAATCCATACGCCCCACTGAGCACTTACACCCATAAATAACAATCTTACAACTGGAGGTAAGATTGCAAGAGCTAACGCACTATAACAAACCGCTGGTGTATAATAACGAGCAAATTTCGAGATAAAGTCTTCGGACTTAGATTTTCTAGAGCTTGCATTCTCCACTAAATCTAAAATCTTCGAAACTGTTGATTCCCCGAATTCTTTTGTTGTCTGAATTTTTAATACGCCTGTCATATTAATACAGCCACTGATGATATCGTCTCCTACTTTTGCTTCCCGAGGAAGACTCTCGCCAGTTAGTGCGCTTGTATTTAAACTTGAACTGCCTTCCATAATGATACCATCGATCGGTACCTTCTCTCCTGGCTGAACAACAATGATGCTTCCGATTTCGACTTCGTCTGGGTCCACTTGTTCTAACTTACCATCCTGCTCAATATTCGCATAATCCGGACGAATGTCCATTAATTGGCTAATATTTCGACGGCTCTTTCCAACCGCATAACTTTGAAACAACTCACCAATTTGGAAAAATAACATAACCGCAATTCCTTCGGTATAATCTCCATCCTCATAAATGGCAATTGCCATGGCACCGATTGTTGCCACTGCCATTAAAAAGTTCTCATCAAATACCTGCTTATTCTTAATTCCTTTCAATGCTTTAATTAAAATATCATATCCGATTACTACATACGGTATGAAATATAATAGCATACGAACAACTCCATTGACTGGAGCAAATTTAAGTCCAATCATTAATGTCGCTGCAATGATAATTCGTATCAGCATCTTCTTCTGTTTTTTATTCATACGTTTCCTCCCTTTCCATTAATGTTCAGCTCCAATCACCTTTTAATGAAAGCACCCTAAATGTGATTTTTTTAATCCAAGGGTGCTTTTCCATATTGTATGTAATAAGGCAATGGACTAACCGTTCTTGCCTTACCATAACAATAAGTTCTAAAAAAAGATTTCACAGTCATCCTCAACTTTTTTACAATTCTTAAGTACTTCCTGCATTACTGTCTTTGGATCTTGACCTTCTTCAAATTCTACAACCATCTTTAATGCCATAAAGTTTACAACTGCGTCTTTAACGCCAGGTGTACGTTTTGCTGCCTCTTCCATTTTATTTGCACAGTTTGCACAATCAACATCAATCTTATAATTTTTCTTCATACTATCATTTCCTTTCTCATACACGATTAAACGATTAAATACTTGTTTAATTGTTATGAACCTATCATACTCATTACAAGTATATTCGTCAATAGCTTCTTTGGTTATACTTCCGTTTGGTTGAAAAAGATTTCTAAATGGATTAAAATTCACTTTACAAAATCATCTCTTGACAGAAACTTGTATGTATTTTATAGTCAGTAGAAAGACAATTAATCACTGAATTTACAAGCAAAGGGTCAATTCATACATTGATTCTTTGTGATATAGGAAAGGAACTTATTTATGACGTTACAGCTTCCTCATGAACATGGAAAAAACATAGATACGATACTATCACAGAGTCCTTCCGTTACTGATTTTGAGATTGTAGCCGATTTATTTCGCCAATTAAATGATCCAAGTCGTCTTCGTTTATTCTGGATTTTATGTCACTGCGAAGAATGTGTCATCAATTTGTCTTCGATGATGGAAATGAGTAGCCCTGCCCTCTCTCATCATCTTCGTCAGTTAAAGCTAAGTGGGCTGATTACGAGCCGAAGAGATGGAAAAGAAATGTATTATCGTGCAGCAGATACGATTCAGGCAAATGCTCTTCACAAGATCATCGAGCAAATGATTGAAATCTCCTGTCCTGATACAATCGAGCACGGAGGCAAGGATTAATGAAGGATACGTTACTAACCGAATTGGAACAGGAACTACAGGCCATTCCACAAGGAAAGATTATGATTAAAAACAATACAAACCAGCTGGGGGAATGCATGCAACTTTCCAACCATTGTACTGGGCAATGCGATGGACGTGGGAAGATTGAATTCTTCTCCATTTATCCGGGAATTAAGGTGTATTCCAGTAAATATCTTGCAACTAAGCTGAAAGATCATCATGACCCTATGACCACGGTATTACAGATCACTCATTGCCACTATGGTCGTATGGGTTGGGATATGGGCAATGGGACAAACATTTATCTAGGTCCTGGGGACTTATCTCTTCATATGATGGACACTTGTGCAAAATCTGTAATGAATTTTCCACTAGGATATTATGAAGGCTTATCCATTTCCATTGATCTAAATACCTTCACTAAGAATCCGCCAGAAATCCTACGGGATGCCAAGATTGATGGCACTTCGCTTTATCAGAAATTCTGTAAATCTAGCAAATTTACTGCAATGCCAGCAAACAATAAAATCGAGCATATCTTTTCCGAGCTCTATGATTTACCGAGTCAGATGCAGTTGCCGTATTTTAAATTAAAAGTACAAGAACTATTACTGTTTCTTGATCTGGTTCAGCCAGAATGTGAAAAAAGTCTGACTCCATACCTATCGGAACAAGTTGAGATCATACAGAAGATCCATACCAAGCTGACCACTCATCCAGAATGTCGTTATACGATTGAGGAACTTTCCAAACAATATTTAATCAATACTTCGACATTGAAAGATACCTTTAAAACGGTCTACGGTATGCCAATCGCTACGTATATGAAAAATTATCGTATTAAGATGGCAGCGCAAATGCTTCGTGAAACAAATGATAGCATTGCTGTTATCGCCTCTGCCGTCGGATATGAAAATCAAAGTAAATTTGCGAGTGCATTTAAGGATGTCTATCAGATTCTACCGACTGCCTATCGGAAACAGAGTAAATAATAACAAAAGGAGAACTATCATGTCGTACATTTCATTTTCACATGTTACCAAAACCTATGGTGAAGGTGATAACAAAATAAATGCTTTAAATGATGCTAATTTCGAAATAGAAAAGGGAGAACTTACTGTAATCTTAGGTTCTTCTGGTGCAGGAAAAACAACTGCATTAAACATTCTTGGCGGTATGGATACTGCAACCAGTGGCCAGATCATCGTCGATGGCAATGATATCACAAATTACAAAAAGAATCAGCTGATAGGTTATCGACGTACGGATATTGGTTTCGTATTCCAATTTTACAATCTTGTACCAAACTTAACTGCACTAGAAAATGTAGAACTTGCTGCTCAGGTTTGTCCAGAATCCCTGGATGCTTCTTCAACATTAGATAAAGTTGGTTTATCCGATCGTAAAAATAACTTTCCAGCGCAGCTTTCTGGTGGGGAACAACAGCGTGTTTCCATTGCGCGAGCATTAGCAAAGAAACCGAAGTTATTACTTTGTGATGAACCAACGGGGGCGCTAGATTATCAAACTGGAAAGCAGATTTTACAATTACTTCAGGATACCTGTCATAAGGATGGAGTAACCGTCATCCTAATCACTCACAATGGTGCGTTGGCTCCAATGGCCGATCGATTGATTCGATTTAAGAATGGTCAGGTCATCGAGATGACGACCAATGCCAATCCAACTCCTATTTCAGAGATTGAGTGGTAAGTCATATGAAGTACGCAAGCATGAAAGATATTTGGCGTACGATGCGTCATGAAAAGAAACGATTTTTTGCCCTGATGATCATAACAATTACCCGCCCCCTCAAACCCCAACACCCAAAAAACGGGTATATCGCAAGGCTTTCCCTTGCGATATACCCGTTTTTCACATACGATCTCTAACCACGAAGCTCTTTAATCTTTCTTAAGATACGAATTGCACTCACCTGAAGTTCTGCTCTTGTCAACGGATATGGATGACTTTCATCTTCTAATGCTTTCATCATATCCTCTAAGTCGTAAACACCACCTGGCATGACCATATCGTTACCTGCTTTCACACAGCCTGCTGCGTAAGCCTTATCATGTTTACTTCCTGGTCCCTTCATTACGTCTGCAGTAACCATCCAGTCCGTCATAACAAATCCTTTATAACCCCATTCATCACGAAGCACAAATGTCTGCAAGTCCTTACTATTGCATGCATGTTCTCCATTGATCAAGTTATAAGAAGTCATTAATGTATGAGGCTGAGACATCTTTACGCAAATCTCAAATCCACGAAGATAAATTTCACGAAGTGCTCGCTCACTTATAATACTGTTGGAAGTGTAACGGTTGGTCTCCTGATTGTTACAAGCAAAATGCTTGATGGTCGTTGCACAGCCTTTATGCTGTTGAACCCCCATTGTGATTGTTGCTGCCATCAGACCGCTCAGTAATGGATCTTCGGAATAATACTCAAAGTTACGTCCACAAAGTGGGGAGCGATGAATATTCAATGCTGGAGCGAGCCATAGATGAATGCCTAACATCTCCATTTCTTCCCCAACAAGATCTCCCAAAGATTTCGCAAGATCTAGGTTAAACGACTGCGCTAATTCCGTTCCGATTGGAATTGCAGTACAGTACTGATAATACTCCGTAGCTTCCTGTTCTTCTTTCGATGGTTGTGCTGGCTTCATCACTACTAATTCCTCAGGCTCTAATAAATCCTCGAAGTTCTCACCAAAGGCAATCGTAGACGATTTTGCCTGTCCATTGATAATCTTGTATGATGGGCTAAGTCGAACGCCCGCAGGCCCATCTGCCATAACAAGACTTTCAAATTCATAAGATTCATCCAGCTGGTTTGTTGTTTCCCCGGCTGCACCCGCTACCGTAAATGCCGCAGCTCCAATAATATTTTCTGCTCTCTTAACTTTAGAATAAGCACCAATGCATAGATTGCCAAGTTCCTCATTGCTAAGTGTAGATGCGAAATCTTCCACGGTTCTTGTTCCAGCTTTCACTTCTTTCCAGCTAAATTTCTCCTGTGCCTTCAACTCTTCTGGCACCTCAGAATAGCTCGGTTGCTCGGCTACCATTTTCGAAGTATCAATTGGGATCACGCTTGCATTTTTACGTTCTTCCTTATCCTTCGCATACGTAAATGGAGTCACAACTGGTTTTACTTCCTCTACTTTATCTCCAACACAGATATTTCTTAATCTTCTTGTTACCTGTGACTGATTCATCGATAAAACACCACAGATATGAGTGTTATGAGAACTATTACCTACACGTATCACATACTCCCCAGCCTCTAACAGATAGGAAGCGTTCGTTTCATCATAAGCGGATAAATCTGTAGTCTGGAAGCTTAATATCACTTCACAGCTTTCGCCTGGATTTAATTCTTTCGTCTTCGTAAATGCAGCTAATTCCTGATAAGGACGGTCTAACTTGCCAGCTGGT
>JAQXNU010000160.1 GCA_029098165.1 Clostridiales bacterium | reverse complement strand
AGAGGTGCTCCAATTCCTCCTGCTCCAACAATACCAAGAATTGATGCTTCTCTCAAGTTCACATCAAATCGATAAAGGGCTGCCGACGTAAATGCAGGAAATAACTGTGGAAGGATCGTTTGTCGAATTCTAGCAACCCTTCCGATTCCCATTGCCTCATAAGCCTTCCATGCCCCATAGTCTAAGTTATCGATTGCAATTAAAAATCGCTTGCTCAGTAATCCAATGCTGCAGATTCCTAAAGTCATCGTTCCTGCAAACGGTCCAGGTCCTGTCACACGAAGAAACATCAGTCCGTAAATGAATACTGGAATCGTTCGAATTGCCATTAAGAACAATCGGACAACAACAGCCACCGGCTTTGGCATTAATTTCTTACTTGCAGCTATAGATAATGGAGCTGCTAAAACAACTCCGACTACCGTTCCCAAAAATGCGATACAGACCGTCTCCCACATCATATAGAATACGCCATCCTTTGCTCGACCACATAACAATGCCATCGTAGGATGTGTCATTCCATAAATCATCTGGTGTACAACCTTTGCTCCCTTGCTTGTAACTTGCGGTAACCCTACCAGACAAGCAGAACTTAGAATTAACAACGTTATGCCAATCACTACACTCCAATGAGTCCTAGCCGAATATGTCTTGTCACTTTCTAGAAAAAGTCGTAACTTTTGGCTGCATTGCTCCATTAGGATGACAACTGCATAAAGACACAAGAGCATGATACCAACCTTTGGATAATCCCTCCAGGTGACTTTTTCATTTAACAGGATTCCGATGCCACCAGCACCAACATAGCCAAGTATCGCTGCTTGCCGAACATTCGCCTCCAATAAATACAACGTATTGGTCAGATATCCAGGCAACACCTCTGGCAAGATGGTTCGTAGAAAGCATTTCCGATGGCTGCACCCCGATGCTTTTAACACTTCATAGGTTTTCCGGTTCGCTATCTCCATATCTTCATAACCTAGCTTCGCTAAGATCACCATCGTCTGAATTGCAATTGCTACCGTTCCTGCAAATGAGCCAACTCCGAATAGGAAGGTGCTTGCAAGTGCAAGAATGATCACCGGAATCGTCCGGATCAGATTGATTAATACTTTGACTAATATTCGGAGGATTCCATACTGGCTAACTCCTTTTGTGCATGCCCTGGCAATCCATATTCCTAAGAATGCTCCAATTCCAGTCCCCGCAATTGACATTGCAAGTGTAGTCACAATTGCATGAACGACTTTCCCCGTAAATGACATATCCAGTGGAATCATTTGTTTCCATATATCAAAAAACCGATCGCCACGTTTTACAAACTTCCCAAAATCCACATGCGTCACATCAGCTGCAACGAGCAGTGCACAAACAAACATAAGAAAGCAAATACCTCTTTTGATCGGTCTACTCCAGTTCGTCGTCATTCTCGCAGAACTTTTCTTATCCTCAAAGAATGAATTTCTATTTTCCTTCGTAGTTTTCTTCTTCGTTTTTCTCTCGTCCATCTATTTCAGTCCCTCTACTTCCCCATAGATTTCATGAAGTTTCTCCTTCGTTACCTCTTGAGGTATCGTATCGATGACGATTCTCCCTCGATTTATACCAAGAATACGATTCGAATATTGCAATGCCTGCTCTAAATTGTGGCTATTCATAAGGACTGTAATACCATACTTTTCTTGCAGATTCTTTAACAACGATAGAATCTGTTCTGCGGTCACTGGATCTAAGGATGCTACCGGCTCATCTGCTAACAACAACTTCGGTTGTTGCATGATGGCTCGTGCGATGGCCACTCTTTGCTTTTGTCCACCTGATAAAAGCTTTGCCTTCACTTCTGCCTTTTCTTGTAACCCAACAAGCGCCAGTGCCTCGAAAGCTCTTTCCTTCTGGTCTTTTGTAAAACTTCCAGCTAGAACTTGAAAGAAATTACGCTCTGACAAAACGGCATTTAAGACATTCTGCAGGCAGCTAACATTCTCCACCAGACAAAAATCTTGAACAATCGTACCAATCGTATGTTGAATTACTTGCTTCTTCTTGCCTGTTAATGTATCAAATCTTTGTCCGTAGAGGTTGATTTCACCGTTTGTTGGCAAAATCATGCCATTGATCATTCGTAGCAACGTTGTTTTTCCTGCACCACTCGGTCCAATAATCGAAACAAATTCGTTGGTATTTACTTTTAAATCAACATTATGTAATATCATCTCTTTTCTGTTATAGGAATATTGGACCTTGTGTAATTCTAGTATGGTTGTCTGCATAATGTTCCTTCCTTACTAATTCATCGACTTTAATAGTTTCTGTGCTTCACATTCGGCATCGTAATCGGACTCTTTTCCCCAGTCATAACCTTTTTGACTAAATGTTTTGATGATTTCTTTTCCATCTTCCATCTTGCCAATTGCAATCATTGCTTCCCCAAATGCTTTCTTAACGTCATCGGTCATAATCTCAGATTCCTTGCTTACACAGATGGTATCATTTACGATTGGTGATGTGACTCCAATAATTCCCGTCTGCTTCAAGATATCGTCCGTTCCGCCAAGAGTGTTCTGCCACTCGTTCGCATTCTTCATACGAATGTGTCCGTAACTCACCATAAGATCCACTTGTTCCGTAGCAAGTCTTGCAAGGGAAGTGGTATAGGACTCCGACTGAACTACGTGACTTAAATCACTAATTCCTTTTCCATAACGTTCATTCAACCATAAGGAAGGATATAAATAACCAGAAGCAGAGGCTGGACTCATAACCGCCCAAGTTGCACTATTTAAATCATCCCAGGTAAGTTCTTCCCCTTGATTAACTTTTGCTAACAGTTCCTGCCCCTTTTCACTTGGCCCTGCCAGTATGATGGAACGATAATAACTAGACATCTCATCTGTCTCAGCTTCTAATGTACCATCATTCCAATCTTTTGGATTCTCAGAATCCTTGTTTATCTTCGAACGTAATGCGGTCAGCAACAAATCGCAGTCCTCCTTATACAACGAATAAGTAGCGCCTGAGATAAATCCAACATCAACACTTCCTGAACTTAACGCTTCCCCTACAGCTTCATAGGAAGTTCCAACTGTCATCGTTACTTTGTTGATTTCATATCCTTCCAAGAGCATTTGTGTTTTAATGAGATCTTCCAATGGCTTCGTTGCCGTCATAATACTATCAGCATCCTGATAAGGAGAAAATGCTATCTTTAATTCGTCAATCTTTACTACACTACTTGTTGTTTCTCCATGGTTCGTAGTATTGCTTTCTGCCTGACTGTTACTTTCATGGTTCACTGTAGCATTACTTTCGCTTATGTCCTTTGAATTCTCAGATGACTTGCCACACCCCATGCTAAACATGCTAATAATGGCTAATCCTGCCGCAAATATCCTTTTTCTTGTCGTGTTTTTCTGATTCATAGACTTTTTCTTCATCGTTGTAATCTCCTTTAACTAGTAATTGATTTCTGTTCAAGGTTCTGTAATGGGTAAACAAAAAGAGTGTCCTGAATTTGTACAAAGCAAATATTTTATCTGCCTGCACGAATTCATGACACTCTTTTTAGATAAATAAGGACTCCAAAGAGCGAACCTAAACAGGCACCTAGCTAACAGTCAACCGATTTTTACTCTCATTGATTGGTAACTAGCGGTCGAAGATCCATTTCTTCCTCTCAGCCTGAAACACAGGCTCCCATCGCAATTTGGTTTTCCTTACAGATATACGATTTTGTAATAGTGTAAGAATACTGATTCTTCTCCTATTATAAACGATATTTGACAGAATCAGGGTGCTCGCCCTCATTCCTCATAAAAACCGTAAAATAGTATATCCTACCACATGTTTTCTGTCAAGTCTATCCTACCTCGCTCTTCGTTATACTGTTTTTTCCACAGCCTTTATATACATATGATCAGTCAGAAACTACTCGCCTTCTGCTTTCAGATATACTTCAGCCTCAGCGATTACTTTCTGCTGAACATCACTAGGTGCCTGTTCATAACGGCTAAACTCATAAGAGTATTCGCCAATACCACCGGTCATGGAGCGAAGATCCGTTGCATATCCATAAGTCTCACCTAATGGAATATCTGCAATGATTTCCTGTTTGCCATTGTGCTTTGGATTCATACCAAGTACACGACCACGTCTACGGTTCAAATCACCCATAATATCACCCGTAAATTTATCTGGAACAACAACCTTTAAGGAAACGATCGGTTCCAAAAGAACTGGACTTGCTTCCATAAAGCCTTGCTTAAATGCCTGAATCGTTGCCATCTTAAATGCCATTTCGGAAGAGTCAACTGGATGGTATGAACCATCTACTAACGTTGCCTTTAAGCCGACAACTGGATAACCAGCAACTGGTCCTTTAAGAACGCATTCTGCAATACCTTTTTCAACTGCTGGGAAGAAGTTCTTAGGTACTGCTCCACCAAAGATATTCTCAGCGAATTCATATGGTTTTTCCAAATCGCCGGATGGCTCAAATTCAATGTGAACATCACCATACTGTCCATGTCCACCGGACTGTTTCTTATATTTACCCTGAACGCGGACTTTCTTACGAAGGGTCTCACGATAAGGAACTCTTGGCTTTAACATCTCAATATCTACTTTATAGCGCTGTAACAGCTTGCTGACAACAATCTCAAGCTGCTGCTCACCAATACCATAAAGAAGTGTCTGACGGTTTTCTTTATCATTTACGACTTTCAATGTCAGATCTTCTTCCATCAACTTGCCAAGTGCCTGGGATACTTTATCGTCATCGCCCTTATTTTTCGTTTTAAATCTCTGATATGCATAAGGGATTGGCATCTTAGGCTGCTCAAACACGATTGGATTTGCCTTGCTGGATAAGGTATCTCCCGTCGAAGTATCGGATAACTTACCGATGGCACCAATATCACCAGCATATAATTCCTTTACTTCAATTTGCTCTTTACCACGAAGCACATAAAGTCTGGACAGTTTTTCTTCCGTATCCTTATTCGCATTGTAAATGGTCATATCTGATTTTAGAACACCAGAACATACCTTAATCAATGAGAATTTACCGATAAATGGATCTGCAATCGTCTTCCAGACAAATGCTGTCATCGGCTTGTTTGCATCATAATCTGCTGCAAAGGTTGCCTGTGTCTTTTGATTGATACCGGTTAACACACCACGGTTTGGTGATGGAAAATACTTTTCAATTGCCTGTAATAACATTGTAGTTCCTTGTGCATTGATACCGGAACCCATTAAAACAGGTACTAAACTGCTGTCGATGACAGAACTTCGAAGGGCTGTCGAAATCTCCGCTTGCGTAAATTCTTCGCCTTCAAAATATTTCTCCATTAACTCTTCACTTGTCTCAGCGACTGCATCTAATAATGACTCTCTATATTTCGTTACATATTCCATCGAATAATCTGGAATATCACATTCTTCATAATCACTTAACTTAGTAAAACGACGTCCTGCCATCTTAACCACATTAACAAATCCAACAAACTTCTCATTTTCACGGATTGGAGAATGGAATGGAGCAATCTTCTTGCCATACAATTCTTCCAAGCGCTCAACAACTTGACGAAAACTTGCGTTGTCATCATCCATATCAGTTACAAAGAAGATTCTTGGCAGCTTGTACTTTTCACAGTATTCCCAAGCCTTCATTGTACCAATTTCAACACCTGTCTTTGCAGATACTACAATGACAGCTGCATCGCATGCTTGTAGGGCCTCTTCTACTTCACCTACAAAATCAAAATAACCAGGAGTATCAATAAAGTTGATTTTTGTGTCTTCCCAAATAACGGGTACGACGGTGCTACTAATTGAGAATAAACGTTTAATTTCTTCTTTGTCGTAATCACTAATCGTATTTCCTTCTTCGACTTTTCCCTGTCTGTTCGTAATGCCTGTTGTGTACGCCATGGCTTCAACTAATGTCGTCTTGCCACAGCCACCGTGGCCTAAAACTGCTACGTTACGAATCTTTTCATATTTGTAAGTTTCCATATCTCGTTGTCCTCCAATACATCATAGTCATCTGCTTGTCAAGCATCTGCTGTACAGGTTCAACATATATAAAACCTATATATCTATTTTACTAAATTTTCAATTAATTTACAATAGTATTATGCAATTATCACAATTTTATTTTTTTAAATAAATTGAATTTAAACATTGTAGCTAATTTCACTCATTTTTACACTTTTCATCTTTTTTCGTCAAAGATTATAGATTATAATAGAAACTTACTGTGACTTATACAGTTCCACTTATTTACTTTAAAGCGTAACGCTTTAAATTGTAAAACTTTAATGCGTCGCAGTATTGACATAAAAAATGAAATGAGGTAAAATCACATATAAAGCACCATAGAAAACAAAATTTCAGCAATCAAACCAAAGATAAACAAGTTTGATTCAAATGTAGCAATAACATTCAGAATTTTGTAGATAATAATATTACCAGGCTTGAACTTTACATAAGCTCTTCCTGAGTTCTTGGAGGCATAATATGATAATCGTAATGAAACCAAATGCAAAGAAAGAATCAATCGACAATGTTTTAGAAATTATTAAAGGAAAAGGACTTGATGTCCATGTATCTGCTGGTAAAGAAGTTACCATTATCGGTGTAATCGGTGATAAATCCAGATTATCCTGTAGCAATCTTGAAATTGCTCCAGAAGTAGATCATGTTCTTCCAGTTACCGAAACTTATAAATTAGCTAATAGAAAATTCCATCCAGAGCCATCCATCGTTAAAGTAGGTAATACAACCATCGGTGGTAGCGAACTCTGCATCATGTCCGGTCCATGTGCTGTAGAAAGTCAGGAACAGGTACTTCAGACTGCATATGCAATCAAGAAAGCCGGAGCAACGATCTTGCGCGGTGGTGCATACAAACCGCGTACTAGCCCATACTCCTTCCAAGGACTTGAAGAAGAAGGTCTAAAATATATGAAAGAAGCAAGAGAAGCAACTGGTCTTCCTGTTGTATGCGAGGTTACAAGTCTTTCCGCCATCGAAGCTGCTGTAAAATATGTTGATATGCTCCAGATTGGTGCACGTAACATGCAAAACTTCTATTTATTAAAAGAAGCAGGTAAAACTGGTCTTCCAGTCTTATTAAAACGTGGACTGGCTGCTACGATCGATGACTGGTTAAATGCTTCCGAGTATATTATTTCCGAGGGTAATCCAAATGTCGTTCTATGCGAACGTGGTATCCGTACTTTTGAAACTGCGACAAGAAATACCCTAGATATCAGTGCTGTTCCTGTAATTAAGGAAAAGAGTCACCTTCCGATCATCGTTGATCCTAGCCATGCAACTGGTGTTCGCAACTACATTGCACCACTTGCAAGATGTGCGGTTGCTGCAGGTGCTGATGGTCTTATGATTGAAACACATCCAGATCCAAAACATGCACTTTCTGACGGACCACAATCTCTTACATTTGAACAGTTTGAGAAACTATGTGAGGAATTACGTCCTTATGCAAACCTTGCAGGAAAGAAATTTTAATTAAGTTCGTATGCTTTAACTCTTATACTAGATCGAAGAAAGCGAAGGTATCAATATGAAGGTTGGTTTTATTGGCTTGGGGCTGATTGGCGGCTCCATTGCCAGAGCCTTAAAAGAGAATAATGATTTAACTTCCAGGAAACAGACATATGAAATCATCGCCATGGATGCGGATAATATTTATTCACAGAATCAGTTGAAACAAGCACTTGCAGATCATACGATTGATGCGATTGCTACAGATTTTGCAGCTGATTTTTCCTGCTGTGACATGATTTTTCTATGTGCTCCTGTACATAACAATGCAGAATACTTAAAAAAATTAAAACCTATCATCTCCAAAGACTGTATCCTTACGGATGTTGGCAGTGTAAAAACCCTAATGCATGAACAAGTGGAAGAACTAGGCCTTACGGGTCAATTTATTGGTGGTCACCCAATGGCTGGATCTGAACGAAGCGGTTATGAGAACTCCAATGCAAAGTTACTCGAGAATGCCTACTATATCCTCACTCCGACGGCTCAGACTCCCAAAGAAAACATCCAAAAGCTCAGCGAAATCGTGAAAAGTATGAATGCAATTCCATTACAACTTGATTGTCATGAACATGATAAGATCACTGCAGCAATCAGCCATGTTCCACATATCATTGCCGCCCTTTTAGTCAATCTTGTGAAGAATAGCGATGATGAAACTGAGAAGATGCGAATGCTAGCAGCAGGCGGCTTTAAAGATATTACCCGTATTGCTTCCTCCTCACCTGAGATGTGGAAAAGCATCTGTCTTTCCAACTCTGACAGTATCATTCAACAGTTGGAAGGGTTTCAATCTTCGATTCAGGATGTCATTGATGCAATCCAGAATAAAGATGCCAGTTATATTTACAATACATTCGATGAAGCTGGAACCTACCGTAGTTCCATTCCGAATAATAAAGGCTTGATTCACCGTTTCTTTGAATTATTCTTAGATATTAGTGATGAACCTGGTGCAATCGCAATCATCGCAACAATCCTAGGAAGTAATGGAATCAGCATTAAAAATATCGGTATCATTCATAATCGAGAATTTGAAGATGGAGTTCTTCGAATAGAACTCTATGACGAAGATGCTTTAAATAAAGCACTTAAGATATTAAAAGCCCATAATTATACGATTTATGAGCGGAAATAAATAGTTGATATATAGATTACGTTATAAAGTTTACGATATTCAGGTTACAATATACTAAAGAACGACAGCCTGTGAAAAAACAGCAAAAAAACGAGCGTGAGATTCGGGGTATCATATTAGGATTTGGCTTAGTCCGGCCGACAGGGAAAGGCAGCCAAATCTTAATATGATACCCCGAATCTCTCCTCGTTGCTCTTTTGCTGTTTTTTCACAGCTCATGCTAAGTTCTTCATTTACAGATACTGATCAAATAAGGTACCAGCAATACTAGCTGTACTATACTTTCCATTTGCACCGTATAAACGACCTTGTGTCAGCGCACTCAGTGACTCACTTGAGATTTCTCTCGCTTTCGTACTAACATCACTAGCATAAGATCCGCTTCCATTGAATAAAGCCTTCACATCTGTCATATTTGCAGCCTTTAGCTTCGTCTCATCCACGGTAAGAGTATTATCCTTGCCAATGGTAATACCAACTTTAGCAAACATATTCTTATTCACTGCCGTTTGTGATACCATCAGTGACGTACTACGTAGTACCGAATTCAAATTCGAATCTGCTGCCGACTTGATGGTGTCGTTGTATGCTTTAGCAAACGCACTTACTGCCTTCGCGATCTTATCCGTATCGTAAACCATCTGGTTAGATGTAACACCTGTGTTCTCATCCTTCACCGACTTTAACGTCTTCTCGAATAAAGAATCATCCCCGGTAGCGGTCAATGCCATTGCAGCTTTGTTCAACTTATCTGCGCTAGTTTTCGTAGCAGTCAGATTAGTTCTATCGGTGCTCAAAATGTTCGTATCTGTTTTTTTATCATTTGTTGTTTCTTTGTTCGTCTCACTATTTTGTTTCTTATAGTAAGCCGTCAGAAGTTTCTTATAACTTCCATTTCGTATGCTGTAGTAATCTCCTAATATACTTCCTGATGAAGCAGAAGTTCCAGCAGAAAACGATCCAAACAAACTAGGTGAAAAGTTATAAAAGCTTCCTGATATACTAGCCATCGATATCCCTCCTTTGCCTATCGAATTGTATAGAATCAAAAGTTTAAGCATCTACATACTCTCATCTCTCAATTCTAAAAAGCGATTGCGACCTCCTTGTCTCGCCTGAAAGATAGTATCTCTCATCTTCTATATCGACAATGTATGCATGAGATTTAACCCAATGTGGAATTTATTCTTTCCTTGGGCCCCACAACCAACGCTTTCTTCTGTTTTGAAACAGTTCTTCTTGCTTTGGAACAAAACGCTTGATTTCTTGCGCCCACAGCACAACCTTCTCCCGTCCACTCCACTTACCTACAAAATAAAAATAGCTCGACATCCAGTAATGGAGCGTGATTCAAAGAACACACCTCAAAACTTGACATAGAGGCCCAAAAAAGAGACCCAGCATAGTTGATCCATCTACCGCATGAGACCGCTAAGAACTTACAATACTAGTTCTTAGCGGTCCCACAACAGTTGAACTATGCTAAACCTCATATTTCATTTAAACAATACGTACAAAGTAACTCGGAAACACCTTCAAGTCATCTTGCATACATCGTTTTACGCTCATACCCTTACGCTAACTCCATTAACGCCTTAGTTAATCCTTCTACCTTAGCATTTGCGTCTTCTAAGCTGCTGCCTTTTACACCGATGTAGAACTTGATTTTTGGTTCTGTACCGGATGGGCGAACACAAACCCAAGCATCATCATTTAAGTCAAAATAAAGAACGTTGGACTTAGGTAAACCTGTCTTTGTCACTTCACCAGTCTCAAGATTCTTAATCGTATCTAATTCATAATCACGGAATGCAGTCACACGGTAATCACCTAATGTCTTAGGAGGATTTGCACGGAAACCTTCCATCATTTCCTTGATCTTAGCTGCACCGTCAAGACCCTTTAATGTGATTGTCTGAAGACCTTCCTTAAAATAACCATATTTCTTGTAGATCTCAAGCATCTGATCCCAAAGAGTAAGCCCCTTTGTAGAATAGTAAGCTGCTGCTTCACATAATTCCATAACTGCAACAACAGCATCTTTATCTCTTGCATGCGTACCAACTAAGCAACCATAACTCTCTTCGAAACCGAATTCATAAGTTCCAGAATTGTTCTGTTCGAAAAGTTTGATCTGCTCACCGATATATTTAAATCCAGTTAATACTTCAATTAACTTGATATCATAGTGTTCTGCTACTTTATCTGCCATGTTTGTTGTAACGATTGTCTTAATTAAGGCACCATCCTTAGCAAGTTTCCCCTGCTCTTTTCTCTGGCTTAAGACATATTCGCAGATCAACATACCCGACATATTACCTGTAAATGATACATATTCTCCAGTCTTAGAATCCTTTGCATAAACACCAAGACGATCTGCATCTGGGTCCGTTGCACAGATGATATCTGCATCTACTTTCTTAGCTAATTCAAGAGCTAATTTGAATGCATTAGGATCTTCTGGGTTTGGATAAGATACAGAACTAAAGTTACCGTCTGGTTTTTCTTGCTCTGGAACCACATATACGTTCTTAAATCCAATCTCCTCAAGGATACGGCGAACTAACATATTACCAGTTCCATGAAGTGGTGTATAAACAACCTTTAACTTCTGACCAACTTCCTTAACTAAATCAGGATTTAAAACTAACTTCTTAATTGTCTCAATATATTTATCATCGATGTTTTTTCCAATCTCATGATATAAACCTGCGGCAATGGCATCTTCCTTGCTCATTGTCTTCACCGTATTATAATCAGTGATGGAATTAACTTCTGTAATGATTTCCACATCCTTAGGTGCTGTAATCTGAGCACCATCTTCCCAATATACTTTATAACCATTGTACTCTGCTGGATTATGGCTTGCTGTAACAACGATACCAGCAGTACAGCCTAATTCGCGTAATGCAAAGGATAATTCAGGAGTTGGGCGTAAAGATTCAAAACGATATGCTTTGATTCCATTTGCACATAAACACAATGCAGCTTCTTCACTGAATTCTGTGGACATATTTCTGCAGTCGAATGCGATAGCAACACCTTTGTCCTGTGCACCTTCACGGATGATGAAGTTTGCAAGACCCTGAGTTGCTCTTCTTACGGTATACACATTCATACGGTTTGTACCGGCACCGATAATACCACGAAGACCACCTGTACCAAATTCTAGATCTTTATAAAAACGTTCTTTAATTTCTGCCTCGTTATCCTTGATTGCTAATAATTCTGCTTTTGTTGCTGCATCAAAGTAATTGTCCTCACACCATAAACGATACGTATCCAAATAACTCATTGTTGCCTCACTTTCTCACTACTATGTAGTAAACTTAATATTTACCCCTATGTTGGAATATACGTGATGTATCTTGCTGTCTACTCCTCATCGGGCATTTAACAAGAAACACTCATAAAAGCTTCTCTTGTAATAAATCACATATAGCGAAGTACCTAAATCAGTACTCCGCTACATATTTTACCACACAATACTCTAGTAATTCAAGTTTCTTTCTTATAAATCAACGCTTTTCTTACATTTATAAGTCTTTAATTTTCTCCATTTATAAAAACTGTTATTTTTCTTCACCAGTAATCTCGTTATCTGTGATAAACATGGCATCACCAAAGGAGAAGAAACGGTAACGATCCGCAACTGCCTTATTGTATGCATTTAAGACGTTTTCTCTTCCGGCTAATGCAGAAACTAACATTAATAAGGTGGATTCTGGTAAATGGAAGTTTGTAATCAAGCAGTCTAACACCTTAAATTTATACCCTGGGTAAATGAAGATTTCCGTTTCTCTGCTTTCTGCACGAACTGTTCCATCATCCTCTGCTGCAGATTCTAGCGTACGGCAGCTTGTTGTACCAACACATATAATTCTGCCACCGGCTTTCTTTGTATCATTAATCTTCTTTGCTTCTTCAGGAAGAATCTGATACATCTCAGAATGCATGTGATGCTCTAAGATATCCTCTTCTTTTACTGGACGGAACGTACCTAAACCAACATGTAACGTTACGCTTGCAATTGTAACGCCCATCTTTGTAATCTGATCTAAAAGTTCCTTTGTGAAATGCAATCCAGCCGTTGGTGCTGCTGCAGAACCTTCATATTTTGCATAGACTGTCTGGTAACGGCTTCGATCCTTTAACTCATGAGTAATATATGGAGGCAATGGCATCTGACCAAGTTCATCTAAGATTTCCTCAAAGATTCCTTCATACGTAAATTTCACTTTACGATTGCCATCTTCCATAACTTCGATGATCTCACCCATTAACTGGCCATCTCCAAATTTAATCTTCGTACCAACCTTGCACTTCTTACCCGGACGAACTAACGTCTCCCATTCATCATTTGGTAAACGCTTTAATAATAGTAACTCGATCATTGCCCCTTCCGCCGGATAGCTACAACCTGGTGCTAACGGTTCCGTTTTATCTACCACACGTACGCCAAATAAACGTGCTGGGATTACTTTTGTATTATTTAAAACTAAACAGTCGCCTGGACGTAAATAATTTACGATGTCGTGGAAATGCTTATGTTCCATCTCACCTGTGTTCTTATTTAATACTAATAAACGGGAACTGGAACGATCCTCTAATGGATCCTGTGCAATTAATTCTTCTGGTAAATCAAAATAAAAATCATGTGTCTTCATCTTTTCGTCTCTTTCCTTCTATATTGAATTGTTTAATATATTTTTTGAATGGAACATCCTTTAAAATAGTATTGTAGTATTTTCTTATAAGAATACCCATTTTTCGCTAATCCTTTTGCTCCTGATTGGCTCATTCCTACCCCATGGCCAAATCCTTGACCAACAAAATAATAAATATCTTCGGATTCTGGAGCTTCTTTGATAAACGGTGTCAAATTTCCGCTGCTTTTCACGATATAGATACGATTACTTGTGTTTCCTAACTTTTTCGTCTTACCATTTCCATCAAGCACGTAACTATTGCTCAAATCCACCTTCGTCATACCGTTACTTCCTAAAGCGACCACCTCGTCGGAGTTCTGTCCACTTTTTACAATCTTAAACTTCGTACTGTACAAATCCAATACCGATCGTATTTTTTCTTTTTCTATGATGCGAGATTGATCCTCGCCAAAAACTTTCAGTTTACTTACTCGACCACTATTTGTTACAGAAACGACGGTCACATTGGTTACATTCCCTACACCAATCCCGGCATTGGCCAATTTCTTACTCAGTTCACTCTTCGTCATCGCAATGACCCATGGTCCTTTTTCTGGCTCCGACTCATATTCATCCACAACACCTTGTAAATAAGGTGCTCTTGAGCCCCATACATTGAACGAGCTCTCGGTTCGTCCACCGGAAGTCGAGGAATAGTAGGCACAGATTACTTTATTTTTATAAGTAACCGCATACCCCTTGGTTTCTTTGACTGCATGTGTCGTTCTAGTCGTTTCTGCTCCATACCCTTTATAGCTCTGATGTTTCGTTGTGTCCGTAATTTTATATGGTACCAAAATATTAGAATCTGTTCCATATGAAGTTTTCGACATAGCATAACTTCTTGCACATACCGCTTGCGCTTTTAAGCTTTCGATTGGCCAAGAACTGACCATCTCACTTGGAACTACACTGTATAAATAAGATTCCAAATTAATGATATTTACTGCAGTTAGTCCTGATTTGCCATAGCGTCCAACTTCAATTCGTCCACGATACTGGCGGGCTCCAAGATCCATCGTTGCTACTTTAGTAGAATTGAGAGAGATTGCCTTAAACTGTGGATAGGCTGCCTTCGTTTTTCCATCGATCAATAACGTTACATTCTCTCCTAACAAAATCAACCGATGTCCATTATCTGCATACGGTCCCTGATAAGAATATGCAGTGTTGGTAACTAACCTTTCTCTTATCCGTTCCATCTCCGTAGTCGTGCTTTCACCGCCAACATATACTTGGTATGTATTACGGTAAATACTAGCCGGATATGCTTTCACACCAAGTTGTTCTATCTTTTTGGCTACCACCAACGCCTCAGAGTAGTTCGAAAACTTTTGATCAAGGATAAAATAAGATCCTTTGGCTACCTGTAATGTAAAGCCATTCCTTGAGGTAAACTCTACTTCACATTTATATTGATCATGGATGCTATAACCCATTCCAATCTTTGTGGTCGTAATCTTAATTGTTGGTTTATCTTTATAAAATGATGTCAAACCTACTCGGATGTCGGTCATAGAAGCCGCAAAAACGTCCGGTGGCAACCAACTAAATACCATACTCAATACCAAAAGACATGCAACAATCCGTCGCAGTGCTGATTTTTTATTCATAGTTTCCTCTTTACTGTATCTTGTTCGAACAAATGCTCGTGTATTCCTTACTATGGCTATTATAAAGTAATTTACAACAAAAATCTACATAAGTAGTTGTATATTTTACTTTTTTCAATATAATAATTATATTAACTTAAAGAAAGGTAACAATACATGAAGAATTCTGTAACACTCTATTCCTCAGCGCTACCATTATGGTTTCTGCTATTTTCTCCAAACACTTGGTTATTTCTAGTGTTAACTCAATTAATCATTGTCAGTATAGTTCTTTATGCTTCCCTGAAGAATATTGGATACCCTGATCCACCGTTGATTTGGCGTAAAAGTATCATCTGGAATACTCTGTATGGATTTATCTCCTACCTTATGATCTGCGGTCTTTTCTTATTAGCCCATTTTGTTCCAGAAGAAACAAGTGCAGGCGCCTGGATCTTAGAACATATTGCTATCCCACTTGATACGAATCCATTTTCAAGTGCCATATCTATACTATATGTATTGATCTGTTTACTTCTCTGCGGATTAACTGTTTATTTTGCAAATCGACATTTATCCTTCCGCAAAACAGACTTGACTGATGAACAGAAACACAAAGTTTCCTTATGTCTTGCAGTCTTTTCTGCGCCATTTATCGCACTCTTTCCTAGTGTTTCGTTTTATCGCTAAATAAAAACTCCTGAACCATTCGGTGCAATGGCATTAAGATAAGAGAGTCTAACAACAAAAATACCTATTACAGAGACATTTTCTGTAGTAGGTATTTTCTTTTTTCGTCGATCAACACGCACTTGCAGGGCTGACCTTAACAGACCAACCCGAAACATTTCTAGCATTATACATTACATAAGCAGATTCCGAAATCATTATTAATTTTTATTTTTTTAGTTCAATTGAAAGTAGTCCGAAGCATTTTTCGGCTTCTTCTCTTGAGTTAGGATTTCCTATGAGCATTGCCGTATTAGAATCTTTTATTTTTATGATATAATTATATTCCGCATCTTCGTAAGAGTAGAAAACGTATTCAATGTTATCATTTGATCCTTCATCAAGAATTGTTCCTTGCTCATTTGCAACGGAAACATATTCTTCATAATAAGAGCCTTGAATGAATGTACCTTGACTTAATTCTGTTCCATCTTTTGAAATAGTAAATGGTAAATTCGAGTCAAACTTATAACCATCTGTTGTGTTTAATGTGATTTTTACTTCATCCCCTGTTTCTACCTTATAGGTGTATGACATGCTTTTTTTACACCCAGTTAACATTAGCATCATAATAGAAACAAGTATTAGATATTTGTGAATTTTTTTCATTGTAATCCTCCTGTATCGTTTATATTATGATTGTAACATAATTATCAATATTGGGAAGTAATTTTTTGTTGATTTTTGAAGATATACGAAAGTATTTGGGAATTTCAAAAATTCCCCCCCCACCCCTTATCTTAAATAGAAATTGGATGGGGTATTATTTTGTTCTGTCAAGCTCTTAACTTAATGCCATTCGACAATCGGTGTCGGGCTTTCCTTTTATAGATTATATTTTGCTTTCTTAACAAACTTAATTGAAGGAGAATATCTCATAAATACTTTTCCGATTAGCAGAGATCGATCCACAAATGGCTGATCCCAGGATCTTGCATCGATTGAAGCGGTACGATTATCTCCCATCATAAAGTAGCAGTTTTCCGGAATGTCATACGATGTAATTCCTTTATCCCATGTTTCCTTCCCATGGACGTACTCCTCTTCCAACAATTCTCCATTGATGTATACATGCCCATCTTCAAAACTAATGGTTTCTCCTGGCATACCGATAATACGTTTAAATAACTTTGCATCCGGATTCTTTGGTTCTGCTGGATCCCAAAAAATTACAATATCTCCACGCTTTGGATTAGAGAATTTATACGCTAATTTATTCATTAGGTACTTGTCTCCGACCATGATTGTTTCTTCCATCGAACCAGTTGGTGTTTCCACCTTTTCAAGAAAGAACGTATTGATTCCTCTTGCTAACAGATAGGCAACGGCAATGATCAGAACCCATTCTACTATCGTTTTTATCGTTTTTTTACTTACTTTTTTTGTTTCCATTCATACTTCCCCTGTTTCTTATTTTATCTTTCCCCAAGATGGTGAATAACGGAGCCATACTTTCCCCTTAATTGCACTTTTCTTCACAAAAGGATTATCCCAATACCTAGAATCTGCAGATACTTCTCGATTATCACCTAACATAAAATAGCTGCCTTCTGGTACGACATAAGTTTGTTCATTATGATATTCCGTTCTCTGACCATTCGTATAATTTTCTTCTAAGGCTTTTCCATCCACAAGAACTTTCCCGTCATCAAAAGAAATGGTTTCTCCTGGTAATCCAATAATACGTTTAACATAATCCTGTGTTGGATCATCTGGAAATTCGAAAATCACGATATCTCCACGTTTTGGATTGGAAAACGTATAGGAAAGTCGATTTCCTATAATCTTATCTCCCACCATAATCGTTGTCTCCATAGAATTGGTAGGTACGACTGCTTTCACAATGATGACTCTTGTTACAAACCAAGCTAATACAAATCCACCGGCAATCACTAAGATCCAGCTTAAGATTTCTTTCACCCAATTTATCTTTTTGGTCTCTGTCTTTTCGACTTCATTTTTCTGCATATTATCCCCTTCTCATCAAATGCTTTTTCTGCGAATGTTACTTATTCGAAGAATGCTTTTATTCTTTGGAGCCTCTTTAATTTTTAGAATAACCGTGTGGATGAGTACTATGCCATTTCCAAGCAGATGCAATGATGTCGTCAAGATTAGCGTTCTGCGGATTCCAGCCTAAAATCTTTCTTGCTTTTTCACTAGAAGCGATCAATCTTGCTGGATCACCAGCTCGACGTTCCGCTTTTACTTCTGGGATTGGATGACCAGTTACTTTTCTAGCTTCTTCAATTACTTCTTCTACCGTAAATCCAACTCCGTTACCTAAGTTGAAGATGTTGCTTTCGTTACCTTCTCGAAGGTATTTCACTGCTAGGATATGAGCCTGTGCTAAATCTGTAACATGAATGTAGTCACGTACGCAAGTACCATCTTTGGTATCATAATCATCACCAAATACTTTGATATTCTCACGCTGACCATTTGGAACCTGTAAAATTAATGGAATCAGATGAGATTCTGGATTGTGTGCTTCTCCGATGTTACCGCTCTTGTGAGCTCCACAAGCGTTAAAATAACGAAGGGATACGTAACGAAGATTATGAGCCTTGCTTGTCCATTTAAACATCTTTTCCATAGATAACTTTGTCTCACCATATGTGTTGGTAGGCTCTGTACGGTCAGTTTCCATAATTGGAATTCTTTCTGGTTCTCCATAGGTTGCTGCAGTGGAGGAAAATACAATTTTATCGATGCCGTGAGCGATCATAGAATCTAACAATACTTTCGTTCCACATAAGTTGTTATCATAATACTTTAATGGATCTACCATACTTTCTCCAACTAAAGAGAAGGCTGCAAAATGAATGACCGCATCAATGTTTTCTTTTTCAAATACAGAATCCATAAATGCACGGTCTCTGATATCTCCCTGATAGAATCTCGCCTTTTCATGAACAGCTTCTATATGACCAGTGACAAGGTTATCTACGATTACAACATCTTCTCCCTGATCAATTAACTCATACACTGTATGCGATCCAATATATCCTGCTCCACCTAATACTAAAATCGTCATAAATAATTACCCTCCTACTATAAAGTATATGGACCACAGCCAATACTAACGATATAAAAATCTGCTGCATATCCGATTTTTTCTTGATAAGCTTTTCCTACATTTTCGATAAATGCATGGATTTCCGTTTCCTCTACAATACTTACGGTACATCCACCAAAGCCTGCACCTGTCATTCGAGATCCGATGACACCATTTTGCTTTTTTGCTTCTTCCACTAACGTATCAAGTTCAATCCCTGTAACTTCATAATCATCTCTTAAGGATGTGTGAGATGCATTCATTAGTTCCCCAAATAATTTTAAATCGCCGCTTTTTAATGCTGAAACTGCCTGAATCGTGCGTTGATTTTCATACACTGCGTGTTTTGCTCTACGTAGCAAAATATCATCTGTAAGAACCGATTTCACAGTTTCAAACTCTTCAATTGTAAGTTCACCTAAACTTGTCACATGCTTTACGTTTTGAATTAGACTTAATGCCGTTTCACACTGACTTCTTCTTTCGTTATATTTGGAATCGCCTAAGCCACGCTTTTTATTGCTGCAGGCAATCACAATCTTTGCTTGTTCTAACTTCACAGGAGCATACTGATATTTCAGGGTTGCCGTATCTAAAAAGATTGCATGATCTTTCTTTCCCATGGCGATTGCAAATTGATCCATAATACCACAGTTAACCCTATTAAACTCATTCTCGGATTTCTGACAAAGTTTCGACATTTCTACAAAGTCTAACTCAAATCCAAATAATTCGCGTGTTGCATACGCTGTTACTACTTCAACCGATGCAGAACTGGATAATCCCGAAGAATTCGGAATATTACCATAGAAGCAAATATCCATTCCCTGTGTGATTGGATATCCGGCCTCAAGTAACGTTGCAATGACTCCAAACGGATAATTCGCATAGCCTTGTTCTTTTTTGTATGTAATCACACTTCGATCAGTTGTAATCACTCCTGTAGAATGAAAGTTTTCAGAATACACACGAATCTGATTACATTCACTGCGTCTTGCTGCTGCATACGTTCCAATAGTCAATGCACATGGAAATACATGTCCACCATTGTAATCCGTATGCTCGCCAATTAGATTTACTCTTCCTGGTGCAAAGAACACTTGAACATCCTTGGAATCCCCAAATGCGTTAGAAAAGTATTCTATCATTTTCTGCTTCATTTCTAAGTCTGACATAAATACTACCCTCACTATTACGATAATTCATGACAAAAAGTCGATATGCCCTCTGTCATCTGATAGCAGGCATAAAATTTATTCTACAACTGTATGTAGCAATTCATTCTTATAAAAGCTGTTACCTGCTACAAAGCAGCAACCTGTAACTATTCTGATCCACAATCAGATCTTGTTGCATGTTGTTTCTCCATAGCCTGTAACAGCCTTCTTCATGAAAAAGTATCTGCATACTTTTTCGCGTCATGAATTAAAATAAAATTTCCTTTTTTCTATGGAGTAATCTAGCCCCGTTTGTAATAATCAATGCACCAGATGCGCATCCTGCGATGATCACACAAATACCTAATACTAAATTTGTGATGCCGACTGATTTCATTGTCTTATAAACTCGTTCCATGCTTGCCAACCTCCATTTACAATATTATTGAACACCGTACTGTTCATAGTAGGCATCAATTGCACTCTTTAATTGATCGTCAATGACTACCTTTCCATTATAAGGCTTATTGTACAAATGTTCAACTACTTCTTGCATTGTAACGATTGCTGTCGTTTTAATACCATAAGTTTCCTCAATTTCAGCAAGAGCGCTCTTTGTGCCTTTGCCACGTTCCATACGGTCTACACTGACAACTAAACCACATACTTTCACGTCGCCTTGAGCAGCTAAAATCGGCATTGTCTCACCGATCGAAGTACCTGCAGTAGTAACATCCTCAATAATAACTACCTGATCACCATCGGAGATTGGACTTCCAAGAAGGATACCAGTATCCCCATGATCTTTTACTTCTTTACGATTCGAACAATACTTGATTTCTTTTCCATAAAGTTCATCAATTGCCATACTTGTTGCTACACTCAATGGAATTCCTTTATAAGCTGGTCCAAACAGAATATCAAAGTCAACACCATACTTTTCATGAATTGCTTTCGCATAGTATGTACCTAGTTTGCGAAGCTGAGCACCAGTACGATAAAATCCTGTATTTACAAAGAAAGGAGTCTTTCTACCACTCTTCGTTGTAAAATCACCAAAACGTAATACACCACAATCAACCATAAATTCAATAAATTCCTGCTTATATGCTTCCATCTTTCGATAACCTCCTGTATTTATAAGAATTGTCATACTCTTATTCCATTTTATATTTATTTTACACAGCCGATCAATTCATTAATATCAGCTACGTTATGACGCTTCATATAGCTTTCGATTCCATTGATCACATCAATGGTTGCCATCGGATTTCTAAAGTTTGCAGTACCAACGCTGACTGCTGTGGCACCTGCCATAAGGAATTCCAAGGCATCTTCAGCCGTCATGATACCACCCATGCCAATAATTGGCACCTTAACTGCATTGGCAACCTGATAAACCATACGAACTGCAACTGGCTTGATGGCTGGACCAGATAAACCACCTGTTTTATTAGCTAATGCAAAGTTTCTACGCTCAATATCAATCTTCATTCCTGTTAACGTATTGATCAACGATAGTACATCTGCACCACCAGTTTCTGCTGCTTTTGCCATCTCTGTAATATCGGTTACGTTTGGACTTAACTTCATAATAAGTGGTTGTTTTGCATATTTCTTTAAAGTTGAAGTAATCTCTTCCACCATCTTTGGATTCTGACCAAATGCAATACCGCCTTCCTTAACGTTCGGACAGGAAATATTGATTTCCAGCATATCCACTGGCTGATCTCCAAGCTTTTCTACCACTTCAATATAATCTTCAGTTGTTTTACCGCAGACATTTACGATTATCTTTGTATCGTATTTTTTTAAAAATGGAATATCACGTTTGCTAAATAATTCGATTCCAGGATTCTGAAGACCGATGGCATTTAACATGCCGCCATATGTCTCAGCGATACGTGGTGTTGGATTTCCTGGCCAAGGAATATTCGCAACTCCCTTTGTTACGACTGCTCCAAGCTGATTTAGATCGACAAAGTCAGAATACTCTTCTCCTGAACCAAATGTACCTGATGCTGTCATAACTGGGTTTTTAAGTTCAACTCCAGCAAGTGTTACCTTTGTATTCATAGTTATTCTCCTTTATAATTCGATTTCATCTGCAAAGAACACTGGTCCGTCTTTACAAACTCGTTTATTATTTACATTGGTATGATGATCTTTCTCTTTGCTCTTGCAGACACATGCTAGGCATGCACCGATACCACAAGCCATCTTCTCTTCCATCGAGATCTGTACTTTGATACCATGCTCTGTGGCATACGTCTTCACTCCACGAAGCATTGGAGTTGGTCCACATGCAAAGATCATATCAGCGCTAAGATGATGCTCGTTCATTGCATCTACAACATTACCTTTTGTTCCAAAGCTACCGTCTTCCGTTGCAATCACTACATCACCATATGTAGCAAATTCGTCAGATAAAAAGCGAGTATCACGATATCCTAATACGATCGTTTTCTTACATTTTAACTGTTTGGCTAATTCCAGCATTGGAGGAATTCCGATTCCACCACCAATTAAAATTGCTGATTTCACTTCATCCATATAGAATCCATTACCCAAAGGTCCCATGATCTCGATCATATCATTTACTGCATAATCACTTAATTCAGCAGTTCCTTTGCCCGCAATACGATAAACAATACGAAGTCTTCCCTGTTCTTTGTCCACCTCACAAATACTGATTGGACGAGGCAATAAACGACTTCCCTCTTTCATATAAATTGAAAGAAATTGTCCAGGTTTTGCCTTGCTTGCAATCTCAGAATTTTCAAGCCACATGTCGAAAATCTGTGGACTTATCTCGTTTTTTGTCTTAATACAAGCTAATGTCTTCTTTACGTCAGCCATGCATCACACCAAGCCTTTCCTTTTGTTATGTTATCTTTAACATCATATACGAATTGGATAAGAAACGCAAGATAAAAAACATCAAAAAAGCTACGGAAAGAGGCGGGGCAACACAAAAAAAAATTTCAGCCATTAACGTTAGGCCGGACATAGACACAAAAAAAAAT
>JAQXNU010000159.1 GCA_029098165.1 Clostridiales bacterium | reverse complement strand
CCGATCGTTTTCACGAATTAGGAGGTTATGTCTTATGATGAGATCATTATTTTCCGGTGTATCCGGATTACGTGTACATCAAACAAAGATGGACGTAATAGGTAATAACATTTCCAATGTTAATACCGTTGGTTTTAAAGCAAGTTCAGTAACATTTTCAGATATTCTATATCAGACAACACAGAGTGCAGCGGGTCCAAATTCTGCTACGGGTACTGCTGGTACGAATGCAAAGCAGATTGGTCTTGGTGCAAACTTAGCATCAATTTCAACAGCGATTACAACTCCTGGTGGTTCTCAAAGAACAGATAATCCTTTCGATCTTATGATTGAAGGAAATGGTTTCTTTGTTGTGAATAATGGTAATGGTAATTTCTTTACAAAAGCAGGTTCTTTTAATGTCGACTCCGCAGGTACCTTATGTACACCAACAGGTGCTAATGTTATGGGTTGGCAGGTAGATAAGGAAAATCCAACAAAGTGTGTATCAGATAAAGTATCCCCATTGAGAATTATGTCTCCAGAAAATCTGCGTTCTGAACCACAAGCTACTACAAATGTTTATCTTCATGGTAATATTGATAGCATGGATAGCTCTCTAACATCAGAGAAGGGTAAAGTTGTTGTAACCTCTTTCTTTGATAATCTAGGTAACAGCTATAATGCAGAGATGAAGATTGTCTCCAATGCAGAAGCTGATAATTCAGCTAGCTTTCTTGTAAGTTTAACTAATATCTATGATAGCAGTGGAAATTCTATCTTTGTTAAGAAAACAGTAGAAGAAGATGGTACTGTTACTTATGGTGAAACTAATATTACAGAAGTAAACTTTGGTTTAGATGGAGCAAGCTATTCTGCAACAGTGAATGATGACGGTACTGTTACTTTGGAAGGTGAAGCAGTTCCACTTACGTTTGATACAGCTACTGGTAAATTTAAGGGCATTGGTGATGGTGATGATGGTAATAAGTCAATCACACTAGCTGTACAGTCCGAAGGTGGTCCATTCAAGGAAATTAGCATGGATTTCTCATCAATCACAATGTTTAATAACAGTGGTACAACAACTGTTGAATCTACAAAAGGTACAAAAGAGGATGGCGCGGGTGCTGGTAAGGCAGCTGGTAATATGTCAGGTGTATCAATCGATACTTCTGGTAAAATTTACGGCGTTTATGACAATGGTGATCAAAAATTATTAGGTCAGGTTGTTATTGCCACATTTGCAAACGCAGCTGGTCTTGAAGCGATTGGTAATAACATGTTCGCTGCTACACAAAACTCTGGCGAATTTAATGGAATTGGTGAAGACATTACATCAACAGGTGGTAAATTTACAACTGGTGTACTTGAAATGTCCAATGTAGACCTTTCTGCACAGTTTACAGAGATGATTACAACTCAGAGAGGTTTTCAGGCTAATTCCCGTATTATTACGACATCAGATACATTACTTGAAGAATTGATTAATCTGAAACGTTAATAAATGGGACTTCCTACTACTAAATGGGAACCTTTAGTAGTAGGAAGTTTTGTGGATTAAGCTTTTAAGGTTGGCACTACGAAGAAAAGAGGGTAGAAATGATCGATTTGACAAGAATAAATGACACAAAATTTACTCTAAATTCAGATTTAATTGAGTCAATTGAAGAGGTTCCAGACACAGTGATAACTCTTACGACAGGGAAAAAAATATTTGTAAAAGAAAGTAGACAAAATGTTGTAAATTTAGTAAAATTATATAAAAAAGAAATATTATGTCAGAATATTTAGATAGACGAATAAGTTAGATAGGCAGGTGGTAATCATGGACTTGGCGTCCATTATCGGTCTTGCGCTCGCGTTGATTCTGATGGTCTTCGGTATCATATCCGGTGATGAGGGAATTGCTGCGATGGCTGGCTTCCTTGAATATAAATCAGCTCTGATTACTTTTGGTGGAGCCTTTGCAGCGGTTTTAGCAATGAGTCCAAGCATCGGAGCGTTTGTTGGAGGATTAAAGAGTATTGGACTGGTGTTAAAAGTCTTACCATCCAATGAAAAAGAAACGATAGAGAACATTATCAATCTTTCTAATGTAGCTCGAAAAGAGGGGTTGTTGGCATTAGAGGAGGCGGCGAACACCATTGAAGATGACTTTATGAAAAAAGGTGTACTTCTTATTGTAGATGGAACTGACCCTGAGTTAGTTCGAAGCATTATGGAAACTGAATTAATGTGTATTGAAGATCGACATAAACAGGTTATTAGTTTTTGGGAGAATCTTGGTGCTATGGGTCCTGCTTGGGGTATGATCGGTACACTGATTGGTCTGATCAACATGCTTGGTAAATTATCCGATGTTGCTTCGGTAGGTCCACAGATGGCGGTAGCCTTGATCACAACATTTTACGGTTCCTTGCTAGCAAACTGGATTTGTACTCCAGTTGCAAATAAATTAAAATCAAACAATGACACAGAAATTCGTTTAAAAGAGGTTATGGTAGAGGGCTTGTTATCTATTCAGGCTGGTGAAAATCCTCGAGTTATTGAAGAAAAATTAAAATCCTTCTTATCTCCTACCAAACGAAGTGAGTTAGGAAGTAATGAGGGTGGTGAAGTGAATGGCTAAAAAGAGACAGGAGGAACCACCAAAAGGCGCTCCTGCATGGATGACGACATTCTCTGATCTTATGAACTTATTATTATGTTTCTTCGTTTTACTTTTCTCAATGTCATCGGTAGATGAAGAAAAATGGGAAAAAGTTGTAGCTTCATTAACCAGCAGCTTTAGTATCTTTGATGGTGGGGCTTCTTCTATAGGAGAAGGTCAGCTAATCAACATGGGTATTGCCCAGTTAAATGAGTTCGATACTTATGCAAATAATATGGGTAATCAATCCGAAGATTCTGAAGGGGAAGAGTACAAGTCCTTAACAGAAAAACTCGCAGAAGTTAATAAACAAGAAACAGAACAGATGTATGATGGTATCTCTGAGTTGAGTTCAAAGTATAATTTGGACGACTACATAGACATACAAACTGATGAAGAAGGATATCAGTACGTAATGGTTAACGTTACGGGCAGTCTCCTTTATGATACTGGTAAGGCAGAACTTAAGGAGGATGCAATCCCGATTTTTTCAAAAATTGGTGATATCCTTAAACATTACAATGGTTATCGTATCTCCGTGATAGGACATACCGATAATGTGCCTGTAACATCTGGCAAGTACGCTAGCAATAATGAATTGTCTTCTGCACGAGCAATCCATGCAGCGGAGTACTTAATGAAAGTTAAGAAGATACCTGCAAAAGACCTAGAATGGATTGGTCGAGGCGAATATGATCCAATTGCAACTAATACGACAGCTGATGGAAGGGCAAAAAATCGTAGAATCGAAATCCGAATCTATAATAAGTTGAATTCAGATTCGTAAGGATGAAAAGAAAGGCATGGATGCTGACAATGAAGAAAAATATTTTAGCAGTAATAATTCTTGCTGCAACATTAATTAATTTAACCTTAACTGCGGTATTACTATTTGTATTTATGCCAACGGTAAAAAAGACAAATAATCTGATCACTAAGGTTGCACAGATCATCGATCTGGAGTTAGAAGATGTGGTAATCAAGGAAGAAACTACTGACGTTGGAGATGTAGAAGGATATAAGTTATCTCAAGACATCTCTTTGAATCTTTCCGTTGGTAAAGATGGAAAAGCTCATTTGGCTAAAATCTCTGGTTCTGTATATCTCAATAAGAAGGCTGACGATTATAGTAAAATTAAAGAGTTAATGGAATCTTATGACGATCGTATCAGAGAAGTGATCACAGATGAAGTATCAAAACTTACATTTGAAGATTTCAGTAATACGGAAAAGAAGAATGAGACTAAGAATACAATCTTAGATCGAATCCAGAATGAAATTTTTATGTCCAAATGTATTACAAGCATTTCATTTAGTCAATGGATAGCACAATAATAGTTTTATAAAGAAATTGCGAGATTTGGAGGCTAGACTATGGGTGATGTTCTATCCCAAAGTGAAATAGATAATTTATTAGCTGCCTTAAGCAGTGGTGAATTGGATGCGGATGAATTTAAAGACACCGGTGAAAAACAAGTAAAAAACTATGATTTTCAGCGCCCTTCCAAGTTCTCAAAAGAGCATTTGCGTACACTCGATATTATTTTCGAACATTATGGACGTTTGCTGTCAACTCATTTGCCGGCATATCTTAGAAAAAATGTTCAAGTCGAGGTAATCAACTCGGAAGCGGTAGTGTATCAAGAATTCACGAATGCATTATCAAATCCAGTTTTACTAGGGATTATAGATTTCTCTCCTTTGAAGGGAAACATAATCATAGAATTAGCAGAAAACATCGGTTATGCGATCGTTGATCGTATGCTTGGAGGTGGAGGAATTCCATTAGATAAAACCCGAGATTTTTCTGAGATCGAATTAGTCATCATCGAACGAATTATGACGGTTATGACCAATCTGCTGGCAGAACCGTGGGGGAATGTTGTAAAACTGGAACCAAGGTTAATGCGTATCGAAACTAATTCACAATTTGCCCAAATTATCTCACCGAGCGATATGGCCTCGATTATTACATTAAATATTAAAATTGGTAATGTCGAAGGAATGATGAATGTCTGTCTGCCATATGCGTGTTTGGAAGACATAATTGATAAGTTGAATACAAAATATTGGTATTCAACGATGCAGGTGAAAGGTGATGCGGATTACCAAGATATTATTGAAGTAGCAATTGCGAAAGCACGAATACCAATTCGAGCAGTTCTTGGACGAAGCACTGTTTCATTGAATGATTTTATTAATATGCAAAAGGGTGATATCATAAAGCTGGATACTAAGGTAAATGATGAACTCAGTGTCTATGTCGGTAATATTAAAAAATTTACTGGCTTGCCTGGTTCTTCCTCTGAGTCCTATGCAGTAAAGGTATCAACTATCATAAGGGAGGAGTAGCTAATCAATGGATGGTATGTTATCTCAAGAGGAGATTAACGCTTTACTAAGCGGCATGGGGACAGATACCAAAGAAGACACAGCTGCCCTTGAAACTCTAACTGATGCTGAAAAAGATGCTCTAGGAGAGATGTCGAATATCAGCATGGGTACGGCAGCAACAACGTTATCTTCTTTAGTTAGTCAACGTGTAAACATAACGACTCCTCAAGTGTCGTATGCAGTTTGGGATGATCTGTTAAAAGATTCTGACAAACCATGTGTATTTATTCAAATTTATTACAAGGATGGTCTTGATGGTAATAACATCTTAGTAATGAAAGAAAATGATGTTAAAATAATTACCGACCTCATGATGGGTGGGGATGGAAGTAATACAGAAGGCGAATTGACGGAATTGCATTTAAGTGCAATCAGTGAAGCAATGAACCAAATGATGGGATCATCTTCCACTTCTCTATCTTCCATGCTTGAGAAAACAATCGATATTTCGCCACCTAGTGCAAGTCTTGTCGATTTAAATGACTTCAAAGGGGAAGAAATTGCTGATTTCTTAAAAGGAAGATTTGTTAAAGTATCGTTCCGAATGGAAATTGGTGATCTGGTAGATAGTGAATTGATGCAGTTGTATCCGTTTGATTTTGCAAGAGATCTTTATCAGCAGTTCATGAGATATACAACTGGAGGTGTAGCTACAGAGGAGGCCACTCCTGCAAAAGAAGAGACGAAAGATCCGACACCTGCAGCTTCTATACCGCAGCCACAGCCGCAACCAATGGCTCAGCCACAAATGCAACAGCCGCAGATGAATATGAATATTCCAATGCAAGGGATGCCTCAAATGGATCCAAGCATGATGCAACAGATGAATCCAATGATGATGCAACAACAAAATGTCAATATAGCACCGGCACAGTTCCAACCATTTACAAGTATGGGAAGTCCGCTGTTACAGACAGAAAATATCGATTTATTATTGGATGTTCCATTGGAAGTTACGGTTGAATTAGGTCGTACAAGTAAATCAATCAAAGAAATCTTAGATTTTGCACCTGGAACGATTATTGAATTAAATCGTTTAGCAGGAGAACCAATTGATGTATTAGTCAATGGAAAATACGTCGCCAAAGGTGAAGTAGTAGTAATTGAAGAAGCATTTGGTGTTCGTGTAACAGAAATTATTAATAAGGTATAAAAACTAAAAACGTATTTGTACGAAAGATAATAGCTTAAATATATTTTAAAGAGGAGAATAACTATGGCAAAAAGTATTTTAATTTGTGACGATGCAGCATTTATGAGAATGATGATTAAGGATATTCTTTCTAAGAACGGATATACAATCGCCGGCGAAGCAGAGAATGGACTTAAGGCAGTAGAAAAGTATAATGAAACAAAACCAGATTTAGTTATGATGGATATCACTATGCCTGAAATGGATGGTATCCAGGCACTTAAGAAAATCAAGTCTACCGATCCTTCTGCTAACATTATTATGTGTTCTGCGATGGGTCAGCAGGCGATGGTAATTGAGTCTATTCAATCTGGAGCAAAAGATTTCATCGTTAAGCCATTTCAGGCAGACCGTGTTCTAGAGGCTGTTAAGAAGGCGATTGGTTAATGCTTATTAACAAAATACAATTTGCTGACACATTGGACTTAGGGCTGAAAGACCAAAGTCCTGTGTTTCAGCCTTCAGGTGGTGTTGGCGAATTAATTGTATTGATCATAATCTTTATTTTTGTAATCATCGCGTGTTATTTTGTAACGAAATTCGTTGGTAACAAGCAAATGAAGCAATTGAAAAATAGTAATTTCACTGTAATCGATACCTATCGAGTTACTCCGAACAAGTTTTTACAACTTGTTCGTATTGGTGAGAAATACATTGTTCTTTCCGTAACAAAGGACAATATGACTGTGGTTACGGAACTTTCGAAGGAAGAAGTACTTCTTCCAGAAACTAAACAAGGTGAGGAGCATTCTTTTAAGAGTGTTTTATGCGATGTTGTACACAAGATGAATCCTAAGAATGATTCACTTAATCTAGACAAGAAAAAAAATGATGGAAAAGGTTGATATAGAAGATGAAAGCTATTTTGGAAAAAGGATTAAAAAAGCACTTAAATTTGAAGCTTTTATTTCTGATAGCATTTATATTAACCTTTCTTTGTGTTGTCCCAAAACAGGTTAGTGCGTCAGAAATAACAACTACACTTACTCCAAGTCCAGTACCTACGCCGAGCATTACCGCTTCTCCTACACCTGGTTTGAGTGCGAATGGAACTGGAAATAATTTATCGTTTAATTTTAGTACCGGAGATGGTACAGGTTCTTTATCTGCCACCTTACAGATTCTTTTAGTATTAACGGTATTAACATTGGCGCCATCTATTCTGATCATGATGACTTCGTTTATACGAATCATCATTATTTTGCATTTTACAAGATCAGCATTGGGGACCCAGACAACACCTCCAAATCAGGTACTGATTGGATTGGCGTTGTTTTTGACGTTATTTATTATGTCACCCACATTTATGAAGATCAATACGCAGGCGATCCAACCTTTGAATCGAGGTGAGATAACGCAAGAAGAGGCATTCGAGAAAGGATTGGAACCAATCCGTGATTTTATGTTTGATCAGACAAGTGAAAAAGATCTGAAGTTATTTCTTGAAATATCGAATACGACAGAAGTTACTCAAAGATCTGATGTGCCAACAACCGTATTGATACCTGCTTTTATCTTAAGTGAACTTCGAACTGCATTTATCATAGGATTTTTGATTTATTTACCGTTCATTGTAATTGATATGGTAGTTGCTTCTACCTTAATGTCGATGGGTATGATGATGCTTCCACCAACTACAATTTCTATGCCATTTAAGATTTTACTATTTATTATGGCAGATGGTTGGAATTTGATCATCGGTGAAGTTATTAAGACATTTCGTTAGCGTAGGAGGTGGTTTGAATGAGTGAAAATTTGCTAGTTGAACTTTTAAAGCAAACACTATATCTGATAATTAAAGTCTCTGCACCAATGCTGATCACCTCGTTAGTAATCGGCCTGGTCGTAAGTATACTTCAAACAATTACCTCCATACAGGAACAGACCCTCACATTTGTTCCTAAGCTGGTTGGCGTATTCCTTGTAATCATGTTGTTTGGCAACTGGATTATGAAGAACATTGTTGAATACTTTCAGTACCTTGCAGACAACTTCCGATATTTCATACAAGGATAACTTAAGATGCAGTTTACGATCGAACAGATAGTATATTTCATCTGTATTCTTGTGAGGATATCAACATTTGTGTATACAGCTCCATTTTTTAGTCTAAAGAATATTCCTCAAAGAGTAAAAGTTGGATTATCGATAGCTATAGCAATCATATTATTCGAGATTTTACCTTACGAACCTTTAGTCTATGTAGGAGTAATTGGTTTTGCAAGTTTAGTGATTAAAGAAGCGTTAGCTGGTCTGATTATGGGATTATTTGCAAACATATGCGCACAGATTTTAACGTTTGCCGGTGGTTTGATGGACATGGAAATTGGTTTTTCCATGGTGCAGGAGTTTGATCCAATGTCAGCTACGCAAGTGACGATTACTGCTCACTTTTATCAGTATGCGGTAATGCTGATTATGTTTATTACCAATTTACATCATTATATTGTAAAGGCACTGGTAGATTCCTTTACCATTGTTCCACTTGGCAAGGTAGTGATTAATGTATCGATTTATGAAGCTTTTTTAGAGTTTATCATAAATTATTTTTTAATTGGCTTTCGTATTGTATTACCAATCTTTGCTTCGCTTTTGATTGTGAATACAGTATTAGCAATATTAGCTAAGGTTGCACCACAGATGAATATGTTTGTAATTGGTATGCAGCTGAAAGTTTTGGTTGGGATAACCGTATTACTATTAGTGGCAGAAACAATCCCGACAGTTGCAGATTTTATCTTTACTGAGATGATTGAAATGTTGAAAAATGCCATTGCTTATCTAAAGGGGTAGTCTTCGTGCTAGTTGATAAAGAAAGAAAGAAAACATATCTGTTTGCCTATAATCTACAGTTCTTCGCAAAAGAAGGCTCGGGTGGCGAAAAAACAGAAGAAGCAACAACGAAAAAGTTAGACGATGCAAGAAAAGAAGGTCAGGTAGCTCGAAGTCAGGAATTTACGACAGCCGCTGGTTTGATGGCTCTTTTCCTTGTATTGAAGATATTCGTTGGTAGAATAGGAACTCAGTTTTTAGCAAATTTTACAGATTCCTATAGCCTGATCAGTACTTATGGCAAGGAAGAATTTACGTTTAAGTTTGGGAACTCTCTAATGAATCATTTATTGACGCAAATTCTTATCATCTGTTTGCCAGTTTTGCTCACAGGTTTTGTGGTTGCTTTTGTTGTGAATGTATTTCAGGTAAAGTGGAAAGTCACCTCGAAACCATTACAACCAAAATTAAGTAAGATAAATCCAATTAGTGGATTTAAGAAGATATTTTCCGTTGATAAAGTAATGGATTTGATCAAGTCACTCTTAAAAATCTTAGTTATTTTTATCATCGTTTATAATGAGTTTAAAGGTTCTGTTGATATGCTGCATGAGTTTTACAGTATTGGAAGTCTTCAAACAGTCATTATATTGATTGGAAATATGGTGATCAATCTTGGGATTAAAATCAGTGCTCTGTTTTTAGTGATTGGTCTTGCTGATATCATTTATCAGAAGGTTAAATTTAAAAAAGATATGAGGATGACAAAACAGGAAGTTAAAGATGAATTTAAACAGACGGAAGGTGATCCTCAGATCAAGGGAAAGATTCGACAGAAGATGAGACAAGTTTCTATGAGTCGAATGATGCAGCGTTTACCACAAGCAGATGTTGTCATTACAAACCCTACCCATTTTGCTTGTGCACTCCTTTATGATAAGGAAATGGCAGAAGCTCCTATCTTAGTAGCAAAAGGTGCAGATTATCTAGCTGCGAAGATCAAAGAGAAAGCGAAAGAAAACAATGTTCCGATTGTTGAGAATAAACCGCTAGCACGTATGCTTTACTATAATGTAGATTTGGAAAGTGAAATTCCAAAAGAATTATATCAGATGGCTGCTGAAGTGTTAGCATATGTTTATGGGTTAAAGAATTCAAATTAGAAAAAATGTAAGGAGGCATACTAGATGAAGAAAACAGACTTGGCAGTGGGTATTTACATAATGTCGGCCATAATTTTCTTAATCATTCCAATGCCATCCTTTTTATTGGACTTTTTATTGGCATTAAATATTTCCATTGCGATGATCATTTTGTTCAACGCATTGTTTAGTCAAGAAGTGCTTAATATGTCAACATTTCCGACGATTTTGCTCTTTACGACTGTATTCCGTATTTCGTTAAATGTTTCATCAACAAAACTTATTTTACAGACAGGTGATCCTGGTGAAGTTGTAAAACAGTTTGGTAAGTTTGTTGGTGGTGGCGATGTAGTTATTGGTGTTATCGTTTTTATCATCTTATTAATTGTTCAGTTTATGGTTATCAATAAGGGCTCTGAACGTGTATCTGAAGTTACTGCTCGATTTACACTGGATGCGATGCCTGGTAAACAGATGGCGATTGATGCCGATCTGAATACTGGAGCAATCACAGATGAGCAAGCGAGAGCAAGACGTGAAAAAATCCAAGAAGAAAGTGGATTTTTCGGAGCTATGGATGGTGCAACCAAATACGTTAAGGGAGATGCAATCGCTGGTTTGATCATTACGATCATCAACTTAGCTGGTGGTGTCATCATGGGGATGACTCGTATGAATCTTAGCGCAGGTGATGCATTTCAAAAATATGCGATCTTAACCATCGGTGATGGACTAGTTTCTCAGATTCCATCATTAATGATTTCACTATCTACAGGTATCATCGTTACAAAAGTTAGTAAAGAAGCCGATATTGGAGATTTACTTGTAAAACAGCTATTCTCCATACCAAAGGTTTTATATATGGTTGGTACAGCTTTGATCACACTTGGTGTCATTACTCCATTACCGTTTTTGATATTTACTAGTTATGGTGTGATCATGCTTCTTGCTGGTCGAACAATTGCAAAGAAAATCAAAATTGCAAATGTGGAGGAGGAAGTATCAACCGAAGAAAAAACGGGAGAAGAAATTCGAAAACCAGAAAATGTGGTATCGTTATTGCAAGTGGATCAGATTGAACTTGAGTTTGGTTATGGTATCATCCCACTTGCCGATGTCAATCAGGGCGGGGATCTTCTGGACCGTGTCGTATTAATCCGTCGTCAGTTAGCTCTTGAGCTTGGTTGTGTTGTACCAACCATTCGATTAAGAGATAACATACAGCTTAATCCGAATCAATATGTGATTAAGATTAAGGGAGTTCCTGTAAGTGATGGTGAAATCTTATTTGATCATTACATGGCAATGAATCCAGGCTATGTAGAAGAAGAGATCACAGGTATCCCAACTTATGAACCATCGTTCCATTTACCAGCAATCTGGATTACAGAAAGTCAAAGAGAACGAGCAGAGTCATTTGGTTATACCGTAGTTGACCCACCGTCGATCATTGCAACTCATCTGACAGAAGTGATTCGTAGTCATCTTGATGAATTCTTATCCCGTCAGGATGTTCAGAATCTTATCAATAACATTCAGGATGCAAATCAGACACTGATCAGTGAATTAGTACCGAAGACGTTGGGTATTGGTGAGATTCAGAAGGTATTGCAGAATCTGTTACGTGAAGGTATTTCCATTCGAGATTTGGTAACGATTTTGGAAACACTTGCAGATTATGCACCGACAACAAGAGATACTGATGTATTGACCGAATATGTGCGCCAAAGTTTAAAACGTGCGATTTCCAATAAGTATTTCGCACAGGGAGAAACAACCTCGGTTGTAACACTAGATCCAAAGGTTGAACAGGACATTATGGCTAGTGTGAAGCAGACAGAACAAGGAGCTTATCTGACTCTTGATCCTGAAAAAACTCAGTCGGTCATGAATTCAGTAAAACAAGAGGTAGAAAAGTTAGAAAGTCTAGGAAAAAGTCCAATTATCATAACTTCACCTATTGTTCGTATGTATTTTAAAAAGTTAACGAGAGATTATTACAAGGATTTAATCGTGATTTCATACAATGAAATCGAATCAAACGTAGAATTACAATCAGTGGGGATGGTGACAGCATAATGATCATAAAAAAATTTCAGGCAAATTCCGAAACAGAAGCGATTATGCTTGCGAAGGAAGAATTGGGAAAAGATGCAATTGTCATGAACATCAAGACGATTTCTCCTAAGGGAATTTTTCGACTTTTCCGTAAATCTACCGTGGAAGTAACTGCTGCCATTGATGAAGCGAATAATTTAACTGAGAAGTCTTCTTTAGGAGAGGCAGCATCTAGCTTAAATAGTGGCTTTGCTCAAGAACTTAGAGAGAGAAGACTTGCAGTGCAAGGTGTTAAGACAGAGATCGCTGATCCAAAGTCAATCGAGGAAAGACTTAATAGTCTGCAAGCTTTATTAGAGAGTCAGCTTATAAGTAAAGGAAAGCCAGAGGAGAAAAAAGAAGAAAAAAGTGAAAAGTCTGATCAGATTGAAGAAAAGAATATTTCCTGTGTGCGTTTGATTTATAATCAGCTCGTATCGAATGGCGTAGATGAAAAGTATGCCAATCAAGTAATTGGTGAGATTGAGCCGACGTTAAAGAAAGATTCTTCTGTGGATGTGATTTTAGCAAGCTTTTATCAGAAGATCATTTTGAAATTAGGTCAGCCACGTGAACTTGAAGTAAAAGAAGGAAGTACTAAGTTTGTATTCTTTATTGGTCCAACAGGAGTTGGTAAGACAACAACAATCGCTAAACTGGCCTCAAGTTTCATTGTAGGTAAAAAAGGAAAGGTTGCATTACTTACTTCGGATACCTATCGAATTGCAGCGGTGGAACAGCTGAGAACATATGCGAATATTCTTGACATACCAATGCGTGTCATTTATTCGGAAACTGAGATGGCAGAAGCAAGACAGGAATATCAGGATTATGATATTGTTCTTGTCGATACCGCAGGTCGTTCTCATAAGAATAAAGAACAGAGAGATGATCTTGAAAAATTAATTCGTACAATTCCAGAGGAAGAACGAGAAATTTATCTGGTATTAAGTGCTACGACAAAATACAATGATTTGATCCGTATCACAGAAACCTATTCTAATATCACTGACTATCGACTTATCTTTACGAAGCTGGATGAAACAAGTACGATTGGTAACATCTTTAATATCAAGATGTTAACAAATGCAGATTTGTCCTATACAACATTTGGTCAAGATGTACCAGATGATATTACAAAAGTAAATACTCAAAACATCGCAAGGAAGTTATTAGGAGGCAATGAGTAGATGGATCAGGCAGAACACTTAAGAAAAATAGTAAAAGAGCACGAAATTGTTCCAAAACAAAATGCCCGTGTCATAACCGTTACAAGTGGTAAAGGAGGAGTTGGTAAGTCCAGTACCTCTGTTAATCTTGCAATTCAACTCAGTCGACTTGGAAAGCGTGTTGTTGTTTTCGATGCGGATTTCGGATTGGCCAATGTTGAAGTTATGCTTGGTATTCGTCCAAAATTTAACTTGGCAGATCTTATGTTTCGAGGAAAAGAACTTCGTGAGATCGTAACGGAGGGGCCTGAAAATATCGGGTTTGTTTCGGGTGGTTCCGGTATACAAGAACTGACGAAACTGACAAGAGAACAAATCATCTATTTAATACAAAAGCTTGTTCAGCTAGATGAGATGGCAGATGTGATTATCGTGGATACGGGAGCAGGAATTTCAGACTCTGTATTGGAGTTTGTAATTGCAAGTTCAGAGGTCTTATTAGTAGCCACCCCGGAACCTACATCGATAACAGATGCATATGCTTTGTTGAAATCATTGCGAAGAAAAGAAGAGTTTGTAAATTCACCTCCGAAGATTCGTATGATCAGCAACCGTATCTCTAGTGCTAATGAAGGAATTGAAATCTACGGAAAACTGAATACGGTCGTAAATAAATTTTTGGATATTAATTTTGAGTATATTGGTGGTATCCCACAGGATAAGATGATGTCTCAAGCTATTATGCAGCAAAAACCAGTTTCATTGGCGTATCCAAATTCTCCTGGGGCTAAAGCAATGGAAGAGCTGGCAATGAAACTTTGCAATTTGGAAGCAGATATTGCGATAGAGAAACGAGGAATTGCGAAGCTATTTACTAATTTAATTCGCGGTAATATTTTGAATCATAAAAAACGGTAGATATGGGAGAATGACATGCTACAAGACGTGATATCAATTGGGGATAAAATAGAATTAATGAAATATACCAATCAGGATCTGCATGAGTCACAAGGTAAACGGTACTATAGCAGAGTTCTTGATTTTAAAGAGATGAATAAAGCAGTGATTGCGATGCCTGTCGAGAACAGTCGAATCATACCACTTGATCTAAGGGATAAGTATCGTTTGTGCTTTTATACAAAATACGGTTTATATCAGTGCCGTAGTGTGATTACAGATCGTTATCGAATGGGTAACATCTATATGATCGAAGTTGAGATGACATCGGAACTTGAGAAAGTTCAACGTAGACAGTACTATCGTTTAGATTGTGTTAAACAGATACATTACTATATCGTTCCTGAGGCTAGTAATAGCGATGAAAATGTTCTGGAAGAAACGATGTTTGGAAAGGCTGGACTAGAAGAAGCTACCATGATTGATATCAGTGGTGGTGGTTGTAAATTTAATTGTAAAACGTTAATTCCAAAGGACAGTAGAGTAATCGTACGTTTTTCGTTGGAATTATCTAAAGGGATTAAAGTATTTCAACTAGTCGGAAAGGTGGTCTATTCTAGCGAGATCCTTAATCATGAGAAAACATATGAGAATAGGATAGAATTTCTTGATATTAAAGAAGAAGAGCGTGAGAATATAGTACGATTTATATTTAACGAAGAACGAAGACGTAGAAAAAAAGGAAATGCATAAATAAAGTACATTTGATGAACAGGAGAAGATATGAAGAAAAATATTTTGATTATAGATGACTCTGCACTCATGAGAAGACTCATATCTGATATAATTATGTCAGACGATAGATTCAGTATCGCAGACATTGCTCGTAACGGTCTGGAAGCTTTTGACCTGATTACGCTTAATCCTAAAAAGTATGATGCAATTCTTTTGGATATTAATATGCCGAAGTTAAATGGCATTCAACTTTTGGAACAGTTAAATAAGCTGAAATTAAGATTAAAGATAATCATGGTTAGTACGTTGGCAAAAGAAGGAGCCCAAGAGACAATCCAATGTCTTGAACTCGGTGCTTTCGATTTTATCACAAAGCCAGAAAGCTTGATCGAAGCGAAAGGTGATGTATTTAAACATAAAATTATTACAACTTTAGAAGTTGCGCTTTCTTTAGAAAGCAAAGGTAATCAAATAGCAGCAAAATCTGTGATGAAGCCAGTGGCGAATGTCGTAGAACGACGAACGTCAAATAAAACCACTTCAAAAGTGGAAAGACGGCCACACGTAGTGGTTGACAAGAAAGCTAAGAAATTAGTTGCTCTTGCTTGTTCAACCGGTGGTCCGAAGGCTTTACATCAAGTGATTCCTAAATTACCTAAAACTCTTGATGCTCCGATGATTATTGTTCAGCATATGCCGGCAGGATTTACGAATTCATTAGCTCAACGATTAAATGATATGAGTGAACTGACCGTTAAGGAAGCAGAACATGGGGAACTCCTACGGAAAGGCTATGTTTACATAGCAAAGGGTGGAAGTCAGTTAAGAGTGTTAAAGGGGCCAGAAGGATATACACTTTCAGTTACGGTGGAACCTGCAAGGAATGGATTGAAGCCATGTGCGGATATCATGTACGAATCACTCGTAGATAGCGATTTTGATGATATTACCTGTGTTGTACTTACTGGTATGGGCGGAGATGGAACGTCCGGAATCAAACAACTTAACGAAAAAAACAATATTTATGTAGTAGCACAGGACGCTGCAACATGTACGGTTTATGGAATGCCAAAAGTAGTTTATGAGTCAGGACTTGTAGATGAAGTGGTTTCTTTAGATCATGTAGCGGAGGCTATTACTAAGAATGTGGGGTGCTAAACGATGGATGTAAGTCAATATCTTGAGATTTTTATTGATGAAACAAAAGAACATCTACAGAGTCTTAATGAACAGTTATTAATTTTGGAGAAAGAGCCAGAAAACGAAGATACGATTAATGAAATATTTCGAGCAGCCCATTCCTTAAAAGGTATGGCAGGAACTATGGGTTATAAGAGAATGCAGCGTTTAACTCATGATATGGAGAATGTATTTTCTGAAATTCGAGCTGGTAAGATGAAAGTAAAGGCTGATTTAGTCGATGTATTATTCAAAGGCTTAGATGCTCTAGAGAATTACTTAGACTGTATCATCAATTCTGCAGATGAAGGCACAGAGGATAATAATGATATCATTGATGCCTTAAATAAATGCTTAAACGATGGGTTAGGAACTACAGAGACCAAGGAAGAAGCAGCACCAGCAGCACCGGCTCAGACTGCAGCTGCTACACAGACTGCAGTAGCAGTAAAACATCTTGATCTCGCAGAACATGAAGTTCGTGCTGTTGAAAAAATCCGTGAAGATGGTGGCAATGCTTATAGCATTACAGTATTTATTCAGGAAACCTGTATCTTAAAGGCTGCAAGAGCTTTCCTTGTATTTAAAGATTTAGAGGAATTCGGTGACATTATTAAGAGTTCACCAGAAGTTCAGGACATTGAAGATGAGAAGTTTGATTTAGACTTTTCTCTTGTGATCGTTACCAAAGAACCGATGGATAAGATTAAAAGTGTTATCGCTAATGTTTCTGAAATTCGTGATGTCGCAATTGAAGAAGTTGTACTTCCTGCTAAAACGGAAACTACAACAGAGGTAGAGAAAACGGATGCAAATGCAGAAGCAGCTAAAAAGGAAGCAGCACCAGCTCAGGCAGCTGCAAAAGCAGCTCCAGCAAAGAAAGAAACACAGAAACCAGTCGTTAATCGATCAGTTCGTGTTGATATAGAGAAGTTAGATGACTTAATGAACTTAGTAAGTGAGCTTATCATAGCTAAAAACGGTTTAGTTTCCATGAACAATACCGAAACAAAAGTGGAAACAGGAACAGGATTTAATGAGCAGATTGAATACCTTGAGAGAATTACAACAAATCTTCATCAGTCTGTTATGAAGGTACGAATGGTACCAATTGAATCTGTAGTAAATCGTTTCCCACGTATGATCCGTGATCTTAGCAAGAAGTTAAATAAGAAAATGGAATTATACATGACAGGTGAGGATACCGAATTAGATCGTACGGTTATTGATGAGATCGGTGACCCTTTGATGCATTTACTTCGTAATGCTGCTGATCATGGCTTGGAAAGCAATGAAGAAAGAATTCGTCTTGGTAAACCAGAAGTTGGTTCCATTTTCTTAGATGCATATCAGGAAGGAAATAACGTAGTCATTGAAGTTCGAGATGATGGTGGCGGAATTAATGTTGAAAAGGTAAAAAATAAAGCAATCGCCAAAGGCACAATCACTGCAGAACAGGCAGAAACAATGTCGGATAAGGATATCATTGATTTATTATTCCGTCCAAGTTTCTCAACCGCAGAAAAAATCTCTGACGTTTCAGGACGAGGGGTTGGTCTGGATGTTGTTAAGACTAAGATTGAAACACTTGGTGGTAGCATCGAAACAAAGACAACGTTAGGACAGGGAAGTAACTTTATTATCCGTTTGCCATTAACGCTTGCAATCATTCAAGCATTAATGGTTGAATTAGGCGATGAACAATATGCAATTCCTCTTGGAAGCATCGAAACGATTGAAAGCGTACCATTAGAAGAGGTTAAGTATGTTCAGTCGAAAGAAGTAATCAATCTTCGTGGCAGTGTAATTCCTTTGATCCGCTTAGGTCAGGTTCTTGATGTTCCAGAAACTATTGAAAATCCTAGCGAACTTACCGTGGTCATTGTTAAGAAAGGCGACAAATTAGCAGGACTTGTAGTAGACAACTTAATCGGTCAATTAGAAATCGTAATTAAGTCAATCGGTAAATACATCAATAACAGCAAGATGATCAGTGGTGCAACTATCTTAGGTGATGGTGAAATCGCGTTAATTCTTGATGTGAATTCATTAGTATAGGAGGGGCTTGATTATGGAAACAAATATAGTAAATGAGTCAAGACAGTACATTGTCGTTACTTTAGGCAACGAACAGTTTGGTATTGATATTCAGTACGTTGATAATATCGTACGTATGCAAAAAATCACAAGAGTTCCAAAAGCTCAGAATTATTTTAAGGGCGTTATCAACATCCGTGGTGAGATCATCCCAGTTATGAGTTTACGACTTAAATTTGATTTAGAAGATGACCAAATTACGAACGCATCCAGAATCTTAATCCTTAAGATTGAACCACAGGCTGCAGTTGGTATCATCGTAGATGAAGTACGTGAAGTTGTAACAATTGATTCTGAGAGTGTCGATAAAATCGCTAATGCATCCTCAGATGAGAAAGCAGCATATTTATCGGGGGTAGGAAAGAATGGTGAAAACCTAATTTCTCTTCTAAACCTGCAAGCTGTGATTATTGAAAAAGAGGCAGAAGTAAAATAATGAATCTAACAGTGTTGCTAGATGGGAGACTATCTGGCAGCACTATTGGTCGTTATAAGCCTTGAGCAAAAAGGGGGATACGATGGCTGAAGTGAAAATTGATAAAATGGACAATCTACAATTTGACGTCCTAAAGGAAATTGGTAACATCGGTGCTGGAAATGCAACAACTGCATTGTCAAAAATGTTAAATGCGAAAATTGATATGAAGGTACCAAAGATAGATTTATTAGAGTTTAAAGATCTATCTGAGATCATTGGTGGTGCAGAAAACATAGTTGTCGGTATTTTACTGACTCTTGAGGGAGATATCGACGGTATGATTATGTTTGTGCTTGAAGAAGCATCGGCTCATAGAATCGTGAATCTGCTTATGAATGGATTGTGTGAACCAAGCGAAGGGTTTAATGAGATTGAATGTTCTGCATTACAAGAGATCGGGAATATCATCGCAGGTGCTTACCTTTCTTCGTTATCAAAACTTACCAATATGACAATAACCTCAAGTGTTCCATATCTGGCAATCGATATGGCCGGAGCGATTCTTAGCGTTCCAGCAATCGAGTTTGGTAAGATTAGTGATAAAGCGTTATTGATCGAAACAGAATTTGGTGAAAAAGATGATGAGGTAAATGGTTACTTTATCCTGATTCCAACATTGGAGTCATACGGCTCGATCTTAACTTCATTAGGACTGTAGGTGGCTGAATGGGAACGATGGTTAAAGTAGGAATGGCAGATTTAAATGTGTGTACACCACCTGATGCGATTACAACATTAGGATTGGGGTCATGCGTAGGAGTTGTTTTGTATGATCCAAATAAAAAAATCTGTGGCATGGTTCATATCATGTTACCAGATAGCACCAAAATTAAAAATAATGAGAATTTAGCAAAGTTTGCTGATACTGGGATTGATGAATTAATTCGTAGACTGGTTGCCATAGGGGCATCCAAAAGCGCATTAGTTGCTAAGATTGCCGGTGGAGCTCAAATGTTTGCATTTAGTAGTAATAACGATATGCTTCGTGTTGGTGATCGTAATGTAGAAGCAACAACAAATAAATTATTAAGTTTGAGAATTCCAATCATAGCTTCAGATACCGGACTTAATTATGGTAGGACCATTGAATTTTATCCGGAAACTGGAGAGTTAGTTATAAAAGCAGTTGGAAAAGAGATTAAAAAGATATAGAGGACATCATATGAAGAAAAGTAGTATTCCTGCGGTAATCACTTTATCCGCAGGAGCAGTTGCATGTATTACATGCATTCTCAATCATTATCCGATCCTGGATACATTATTAGCTGTTTTTATTACACTCCTTATTTTTTATATCATCGGTCTAGTTGTCTCGAAATATATCAATAAGATTAATAAAGATGCAAATGATGCCTATATATTAGCTGAGCGAGAGAGAATGAAAGCCGAGAAACAAAACCAAGAAGAAACAGAGGCAGACAAGGAAACCGGTGGAGAAAGTGATTCCGAGATGGGTACAAATGAGGAAGTTAAATAAAAGTATTTGTACATGAATAAATATGGAATACGGGAGATAGGTCTATGAGCGTAGAAAATAAACAAAAACTATGGGAAGAGTACAGTAAAAATCGTACTTCTGAGTTAAGAGAAAAAATAATCATTGAATACGCAGGCCTTGTTAAAATAGTTGCAGGGAGATTGAGTATTTATCTGGGATATAATGTAGAATATGATGATTTGGTGGGTTACGGAACGTTTGGTCTAATTGATGCCATCGATAAGTTTGATTATGATAAGGGCGTGAAATTTGAAACATATGCTTCATTACGTATTCGTGGGGCTATTTTGGATCAGATTCGAAAGATGGATTGGATTCCGAGAACTCTTCGTCAAAAACAGAAACGTCTAGATAACGCATATCAGAAGATTGAGTCATTATACGGACGTGCTGCTACCGATGAGGAGATTGCAAATGAATTAGAGATCACTGTCGATGAATTAGAAAACTGGCAAAATCAGACGAAGATCAGCAACCTTGTTTCGTTAGATGAGTATATGGAACAAGGGGAAGGGCATGTGGAGAGCAATCAGAGTGAGGATTATGTTCAGCCACAAAGAATTGTTGAAAAGCAGGAACTAAAAGAAATACTGATTAAAGCTTTAGAATATCTAACAGAAAAAGAAAAGAAAGTAATCGTCCTCTATTATTATGAGGATCTGACATTAAAAGAAATCAGCGCTGTCTTAGAAGTGAGTGAATCGAGAGTTTCACAGCTACATACAAAGGCACTTCAAAAAATGAGACAGAAGCTTGGAAATAACTTGAACATATTTATGGGTGAATAGTTGCAAAGGAGAAAGTTTGATGAGTAAAAACGCAGAATTTCGGTTGCTAATGCAAAATGATGGTACTTATCTCGAACTAGTACCAGCGCAGTTAGGTGGAACACCGATTGATTTCAATGAGTTAGATGACTATTTATATAAAAGACATATTGAGTTTGATCGCTTACTTGTTAATGACGCGATGCATGATTTAGCTGAGCGAAAAGTTATTAAATTAGATTCTGTTACTCGCAGACCAGAAGGCGAAAGTGTAAAAGTTTGGATTACAGAAGATCGTATGTATGCATATGGAAGATTTTATCCAGCATCGAACGGGGGGCAAAGTTTAACCTATAATGAGATTATAAATGATATGGTTAAAGCCGGAGTTAAGTATGGTGCAATTGAAGAAAACATCAATAGCTTTATCAATAACAAGACTTATTTTACGGATATTTTATTAGCCAAGGCAATGCCTTGTCAGTTTGGACGTAATGCCAAGATCACCTATTTTTTTAATACTGATCTTACAAAAAAACCGAGAATGAATGATGATGGAACTGTGGATTTTCATCAGCTCGATACCATAAGCAGAGTTTCACGAGATGAGTTGATCGCAACCTTGGAACCGTCAGTACAAGGACGGCCGGGAATCAATGTGTGCGGTAGTGCGATACTTCCTCCAAAGGTAAAAACACTGACACTACGTCATGGAAATAAGATTCGTCTATCGGAGGATAAACTGAAGATGTATTCCGAGGTAGATGGACATGTAACCTTAGTAGATGGCAAAGTATTTGTATCGGATTGCTATGAAATTGCAGGAGATGTGGATGCTTCAACGGGAGATATCAATTATGATGGCAATGTCATTGTAAAAGGAAGCGTTCGCACGGGATATCGTATAATTGCTCATGGCGATATCGAAGTGGAAGGCGTTGTAGAAGGTGCATTTCTACAAGCTGGTGGACAGATCATACTAAAACGTGGTGTCCAGGGAATGAATAAAGGAACCTTAAAAGCTCAAGGAAATATCGTAGCAAAATTCATTGAGAATGCGACAGTTGAAACCGATGGATATCTTACTACAGAAGCAATTCTTCATAGTAAAGTATCCGCTAAAGGCGATATTACAGTTGGTGGTAGAAAAGGATTCATAACAGGTGGGGAAATACGTTCTGGCACAATGATTAGTGTGAAAACAGCTGGTTCTACAATGGGTACGAATACGTTGCTTGAAGTAGGAGTTGACCCTCAGATTATTGAAAATTATCATAAAGTAGAAAAAGAGATTCCTACGATGCAACAGGATTTAGAGCGTCTGAATCAGAATCTTCTTTTATATCTGAAAAAGATAAAAAGTGGTGAAAAATTATCAGCTGATAAACTATTGCTTGTAAAGTCAATGTCAGTAAATAAAGAAGAATTAGAGAAAAAAATACAGGAAGCCCACGAACAGTTAGAAAAATTACAACAGTACCTGGATGAGCATGAATCTGGTGCAATACATGTTAGTGATACAATCTACCCTGGGTGTAAAATAGTTATTGCAGGCGTTGTTTATTTTGTTCGTAAGGAGACAATTCATTCTTCTTTGATTCGAGAGCAAGCAGATGTAATTGTGGTTCCTTATAAGCTATAGCATTTTAATATGGTAAACCTTTGAAATGAGTTTGTCTGAAATAAGGAGGTCTTGATATGCCAATATCACCGATTGAGGTTGCTTCATTTATACCAAAGTCTCAGGAAGCATCACAGATGAAATCAATAGAACAGCAAAAGCCTGCAGCTGAGCAGCTGGCTTTTGCGGATAAGTTTAATAGTGAGATTAAAAAGAATAGTGAGAAAACGGTTCCTCCGACGAAAACAGATAACCCAGAGTTCCGTTATGATGCAAAAGAAAAAGGTAACAATCCATACTATTATCAGCAAAGAAAAAAGAAGAAAAAAGATAGTGAATGTGCAAAACGAGAAGAACTGCCGAAAGAACATCATGGAATTGATATAAAAATATAAAGGGGATAAAAGTAATATGTCTATGCCGGAAATTTTATTACTAATTGTAGCAATTGCGTTATTAGTAGCTAGCTTTTTGGTAGTTGGAAAAGAAAAAGAGAGCGAAGGCTCAGATTACAAGCCAGAGTTAACAAAAGAAGAAATTGAACAAATCAAACTTCAAGTGAAAGAGATCATCGATCATGCGATGTCGAATGGAATCATAGAAGCAGAAGATAAGATGAGTAAGATATCAAATGAAAAGATAATGGCGGTTAATGAGTATTCTGCACAATTATTAGATAAAATTGAACAAAACAATAAGGAAGTTGTATTTTTATACGACATGTTATGTCAAAAGGATGAAGAGATTAAAGTGATGTTTCAGAAGATGGAAACAATCCGACGTGACAATAAGGAGTTCTTAGAGAAACTTGCTTTATTAATGGCAAATAAATCAAAGCATAAAGAAAATGTCACAAAAACAGTAGTGCCTACTAAAGTGGCAGATGGGGAGCATATGGATCATCAAAAAGAAAAGGCTGTGAATCTATTGGCTACCCAGAAGGTAGACTCAGTCTTAAAAACAAATAACTATAAAAACTCCATGACAAAAGCAGAGGCGGAAGCGGAGACTGAAGTTGCTATAACTGTGGAAGAAGATGCAAGCGAGAAGAGAGAGAATATCTTAAGTCTTCATAAGTTAAATATGTCGGTATTAGATATATCAAAACAGCTTGGAATTGGTCAGGGTGAGGTAAAACTTGTCATTGATTTATATTCCAAAAAGAACTAGATTGGAGCATAAACATGAAGTTAAAATATTACTTGAGAGGCATTGCAGTTGGTATCCTATTCACAATTTTTGTTATGGGACTGACGAGTGCAAATAAAAAACGGGAGATGTCAGATTCGGAAATCATACATGCGGCAAAGAAACTTGGAATGGTGGAATCACAAGCTAGTGTTACGATTACTGGGATTGCATCAACACCGTCACCAGACGCAAGCATTACGGTGACACCAACGGTGAAACCGACGCAAGCTGCAACTCCAACGCCAGCTGCAAGTGCTACGGTGATGCCAACGAAAGAACCAACTCAAACACCCACACCTACGTTAGAGCCAACGAAAGAACCAACTCAAACACCCATACCTACGTTAGAGCCGACAAAAGTGCCTACCCCAACAAAGGCGCCTGATAAACCTGCTACTACCGAGGATAAAGAAGATACCGTGACACTTACCATTGTTAAAGGAATGTATTCGGAAACAATTGCACAAGCGGCTCATCAACTAGGGTTAGTCGAGGATCCTAAAGATTTTAACAAGTATCTGATCAATCATGATTTTGCAAGTAACATTCACATTGGAACTTATAAAATAAAAAAAGGTGCAACCTATTATGAGATAGCTAAGGCAATTACAACCAGATCGTGGTAGGGGATAACAACGTAGGGGATAGGATTACCTGCGTTGTTTACTTTTTCATGCAATAAATGTAAAATAATTCTTTGTAATATAATAGAAAAAGTCGTAGAACATAAAAAAGTACTTGCCTTATATAGTTATACATGATATAATTTGTAAGGCAAAAATCACGTATAGTCTTAATACGCATGGTGCCTATTTAATAGGTTGGCGTACGGTAGTTATACGGAAGTCAAAAACCAATATGGAGGAATATAACATGAGCGTTATTTCAATGAAGCAATTACTTGAAGCAGGTGTTCACTTTGGACATCAGACTAGAAGATGGAACCCTAAGATGGCTGAGTACATCTACACAGAAAGAAATGGTATCTACATCATCGACTTACAGAAATCTGTAGGTAAAGTTGATGAAGCTTACTATGCAATCAAAGATGTAGTAGCTAACGGTGGTAAAGTTCTTTTCGTTGGTACTAAAAAACAGGCTCAGGATTCTGTTAAATCTGAAGCTGAACGTTGCGGTATGTACTACGTAAACGAAAGATGGTTAGGTGGTATGTTAACTAACTTCAAAACTATCCAGTCCAGAATCAAGAGATTAAAAGATATCGAAAGAATGGCTAACGATGGTACATTCGAAGTACTTCCAAAGAAAGAAGTTATCGAATTAAAGAAAGAATGGGAAAAACTTGAAAAGAACCTTGGCGGCATCAAGGATATGAAAGAAATCCCAGAAGCTATCTTCGTAGTTGATCCTAAGAAAGAAAGAATCTGTATTCAAGAAGCACATACACTTGGTATTAAGTTAATCGGTATCGCAGATACAAACTGTGATCCAGAAGAACTTGATTATGTAATTCCTGGTAACGATGATGCTATCCGTGCAGTTAAATTAATCGTTGCTAAGATGGCAGATGCTGTTATCGAAGCTAACCAGGGTGTACAGATGACTGATTCTGCAGAAGTTACTGAAGCTGTAGAAGAAACAGTAGAGGCATAATTAAGCGCTGTTGCAAAGCGATATCACTTAAATTTTGTATCTAAGACAAATTTGTGACAAGATGCTTCAGCCTGACTCTAGGTGTTAGGCTGAAGCTTTTTTAAATCATAATTTATATCTATAATATTCCTAAGAACATTATGGTATGGTTAGCAGATTGTTCTTAGGTTCATAATTTATGAAAAATAGTAAAAGATATAAGTGATTACTAAAATTATGGGAGTCTAGAGCATGCTACCTTATGTATTTGTACAAGGGGTTAGTCGTTGGACTAGATTCATAATATCAATATAATAACAATTACATGGAGGAATTAACGATGGCTATTACAGCTGGAATGGTTAAAGATTTAAGAGAAATGACCGGCGCAGGTATGATGGACTGTAAAAAAGCATTAGCTGCTACAGACGGTGATATGGAAAAGGCAGTAGAGTTCTTAAGAGAAAAAGGACTTGCAGCTGCAGAGAAAAAAGCAGGAAGAATCGCTGCAGAAGGTATCTGCTCTACTAATGTAAGCGCTGACGGTAAAGTAGCTTCTATCGTAGAAGTTAACTCCGAAACAGACTTCGTTGCAAAGAACGATAAATTCCAGGCATATGTTGCTAAGGTGGCTGAACAAGCTGCTAAAACAACAGCTACTGATATCGATGCTTTCTTAGCAGAAGCATGGATTGATGACGCTTCTAAGACAGTTAAAGAAGAATTAGCTTCTCAGATCGCTGTTATCGGTGAAAACATGAACATCAGAAGATTTGCAAAAATCACTGCTGAAAACGGATTCGTTGAATCTTACGTTCATGGTGCTGGTAGAATCGGTATCTTAGTAGAATTCGAAACTAGCGTATACAACGAAGCTACTAGAGAATGTGCTAAGAACGTAGCTATGCAGATAGCAGCTATGAATCCTAAGTACGTTAACCAGGCAGAAATTTCTCCTGAGTTCATCGCTCATGAAAGAGAAATCTTAAAGACTCAGGCTATGAACGATCCTGCAAACGCTAAGAAGCCAGAAAACATCATCGAAAAGATGATCGAAGGCCGTCTTGCGAAAGAATTAAAAGAATTCTGTTTAGTTGATCAGGTTTACGTTAAAGATGGCGACTTAACTGTTCAGAAATATGTTGATTCTGTAGCAAAAGAAGTTGGCGCTCCTATCGTAGTTAAGAAATTCGTTCGTTTCGAAACTGGTGAAGGTATCGAAAAGAAAGAAGAAAACTTCGCAGAAGAAGTTGCAAAGCAGATGGGTATGTAATTGCTAATATAGCATAAGTTTAAGCGGATATGAAAGAGGCTCTGAAAGCCTGTAAATGCGTTATTTTAACGGTTTACATGGAGTTCAGGGCCTCTTTTTTTTACACCTAATTCTCTTGTTTAACCTCGTGAATCGACACGAAGGCTTGGTGCGGTCTGCGCAAACATTGCGTATACTAAAATTCATTTTTGTGTACGACGATCGTATGAAACATAGTATTGAGATAATGCATTTTGATAAATGATGGTTGGGTTTCTGACTAGTTTATGATATATTTGATTTATATAGTATAGCCTGTTATTGAAAGAAAGGGAGTGAAAAACTGTATGAAAGTGGACATTAAAAAAGTCTTCTCTAAAAGTGACGAGAGGGCTGAGATTCACGTGGTTACTGTTACGGAAGAGATACAGAGTGCTGTTGATCTCTTAGAGAATAATCGCCGAAGCATACCCGTAATAAATACAGAGGAGACAGTAATGTGTCCTTTGGATAAAGTTTATTATATTGAATCAGTGGATAAACGTACATTTGTTTATACAAAGAATAAATGTTTTGAAACGAGATATCGACTATACGAACTGGAAGGACTACTATCATATGAGTTTTTCAGGTGCTCAAAATCGATGATAATCAATGTGAAGAAAATAGCATCTGTAAAAGCTGAATTTAATGCTCGACTAAGAGCATTCCTGTTAAATGGTGAAGAAGTTATAATCTCAAGAAACTATGTAAAAGATTTGAAAGGAAAGCTGGGGTTAATGTAATATGAAAAGTATTAAGATGGTTGTTAACGAGATGTTCATTATTTCAACGTGTATGATGATTGGCCTTGGAATACAGGAAGTTCTAATTCATTTTTCCAGTGGGATGAGCACCTTTGAGATGCCTTGGTATATTCCACTTACAATTCCGTTTACAGCATTTGTTTGCTCATTACCATCAGCGCTACTTAATGAATGCGACGGATTAAACAAAAAACAGATTGTTGTTAGGGTTATTCTACATTATTTTTGTCTGTTGTTTGTGGTGACGAGTTGTGGGTATATGTTCCATTGGTATTCGCAAGTATTGGAATATTTAGTGATAGCGTGTGTATATACAATAATCTACGGAGTGGTGTGGCTGATCAGTTGGTGGTTGAATAAGCGGGATGAAGATACCATCAATAAAGCGTTAAAGATTATCCAAGATAAGGAATGAGATCTGCAAGATAGTGCATCTTAGTAATGTGCAGATGCATGTTAGTAGAGTTGCACTATTTTTTTGCTTTTTTTGTGTTTAGAATTACTACTATCAAAGCAACCAAGTATGACAGATATTATTTATGTTGAAAGGAGAAAGATAGTGTGAGTAATCTATTCAAAAAAAGTGAATTATGGTTATCTATAGTTGTTATAGCAGTTTATTCTATTCTGCAATCTCTTGCAATCGAAGGGAATGAACGAATCGGTATCGAGTATTCAGTAAGTGCTGTAATTACTCTTGCATTGGCAGTGGTTCTATATAACTTCATTAGAAAAAATAACTTGCGAGACTATTATGGGTTTAAAGCTTTACAGGTGCCGCCTAGGGGTTTTCTATATTTCGTTCCGCTTGTGGTTTTGATATCAATCAATCTGTGGAATGGAGTGAAAATTAATCTGTCACTAATTGACAGTATCTGCTATCTGCTTTATATGCTAAGTGTTGGATTCGTAGAGGAAGTATTGTTTCGAGGCTTTCTCTTTAGGGCAATCGCAAAGGACAATTTAAGAATGGCAGTCATAATCTCCAGCTTGACTTTCGGACTTGGTCATTTGTTTAACCTGATTAACGGAAGTGGAATGTCACCGATCGCGAACCTGTGTCAGGTAGTGGGTGCTGTTGCTGTGGGGTTGCTGTTTGTAATAGTTCTTTTGCGGGGAGAAAGTATACTTCCTTGTATTGTGACTCATTCTGCCATTGATATGGTGAGTTTATTTTCTGATGAGACGGGGCTGACTACGGAGAAGAGAATTCTGTTTGGCGTAGCGAGAGTAGTTATTGTTGTCATGTATCTTCTTGTAATCTGCAGAAAGAATAAGGAGACTGAAAAACTGGGTTTAGTTATGACAAAGAGGAAGTAAAGAACGGTCGAGATTTTTTGAAACGGAGGTTGGGAAATGAATCGAGATATATGCAATATGAAAGAACTGTTTGGAATTCGTGATTATGATACGAAACAGGTGCCTGAGCATGAAGGCGGGCGAAATCTGATTTTCATTTGTGAGTTCAATGGGATACCTCGTTTTGTGATTCGTATTTCATCCCTCGGAGATCGTACAGAAGAAGAATATCAGGCCGAGGTGGATTTTGTTCATTTTCTTGCTGAAAATGGGGCACCTGTTGCAGACATCTATCCTTCGGTAAATGGGAAGTTTGTTGAGAAGGTTGACTACGAAGGGAAGGAGGCCGTTGTAAGTCTCTTCGCTTATGCGAGTGGAATGCTGATTTCAGACAATGGCTATCAATATCGAGAAGGTACACCACTATCAGAGTACTTCTACAATACAGGTAAAGTATTGGGCCAAATCCATCGTTTATCAAAAGGATATACCTCGACTTACATGAGGCAGGACTATTTTGATATATACAATATGGAGTACATAGGCGGATTAATTCCAAAAGAATATGCAGAACTTAAGCAGGCAATTGCTTGTAGACTTGTGGACTTTAAGAAGCTATCCAGGTCACGGGAAGAATATGGATTGATTCACTTTGATTTCAGTGATGGCAATTATCATATTAATATGAGTAACGGTGAGATAACAGTTTTCGATTTTGATAACTGCATGAATTGTTGGTATATGTTTGATTTGGCTAATTTATGGATGCATGGAGTTGGCTGGTATCAGTTTGAGGAAGATAAAGAAAAACGCAGAGCATGCATGAAAGAGTATTTTGATACTATCATAGAAGGATATAGAAGCGAGACTGACATTTCCGATGAAATGCTGGAGAAACTTCCAAAGTTTATTGATATGGTGCTCATTGAGAACATTGTTGATGAATGTGAATGCTGTAGGAGAGCAGGCGAAGAGCTTGACTACGAGGATATTGAGGAGGCAGCAGAATGCTTGATCAATGAAATTCCGTTTGCAGGCTTTTTTGAATAATTCATGTAATCAGTAACAAAGTTTTGCAGAAACAAAGGAGAAAGAACAATATGAAGGAGAAAAAATATCCACCTGTGCTCGAAACAGAACGATTAATCTTAAGGCCTATTACCATGGATGACAAAACCGCTATCTATAAATGGGCAAGTGACCCCAGAGTTTCTAAGTTTATGATTTATTCTAACTATAATTCGCCTAGCGACGCAGACCCTTGGATCGAGACTCTGTATGACAATGAGCGTGAGCTCGACTATGGCTTCGTACTAAAGGAAACAGGTGAACTGATAGGCTCCGGAGGAGTGATCTTTAAGGAAGAATATGATCATTGGTCGCTCGGCTACAATATTCGTTACGATATGTGGGGCAAGGGACTGGTTACTGAGGCCTGCAGAAGAATAATTGATTATGCCAGAGAGAAATACCATGCGAAAAAGATTGTTGCAGTATTTGCTGTAGATAATCCCAAGAGTGGGCGAGTTATGGAAAGACTCGGAATGTATTTCCACAAGGACTGCGAGTACTCGAAGCTGGATGGTAGTGAAACGTTTATGGCGAAAAAATACGAGATCGTATATTAGTTTCTGAAACGAGGAAAAAATTCTTTGCTGAAAACAGCAGACTCAAAATATCTTGCTAAAAACAGCAAATCAAAAATTACTTTGCTTAAAACAGCGGACCAACATATTCTGTGGCAAAATGCTAGTCAGCGGCAATGAGTTTTTTGGAGATATTGAAGTACTGAAGATAATGAAAGAAATCAATACCTATATTTGAGAAGGAGCTGAAGATGTAGTGAAGAGTATGGTACAGTGTTTTCTCAGAGAGTACAGGATATTCTTGAGAAAAACGCTAATGACAGTGTCTCTGTTGAGTCAGTACGGAGTTTTCTTATTGACATGCTGGCTCCAACTTCGGACCGCAAAGACATGATCTACTGATATGAGCACAGTATTCGTGTTGCAGAAGTAGGTAGGCTAATTGCGAAAACGGAGGGTTTGCCAGAAGAGGATCTGTATGTGGCTTGTCTCCTACACGATGTAGGATATCGTGAATGTGAAACATGGGAAGAGCATATGAAGCATCATTTGGTCAGTGCCGACATAGCAAAGAGATACCTTGAGGCTATCAATTATGATGAACAGGCCACTTCAGAAATCGTGAAGGGCATAGCACGACATAATCTGACAGATAGACTTCCGGAAGACATGACATTATTTCAAATGACAGTCAGAGACAGTGATGATATAGACCGCTATGATATTATACGAACCGCTATGCTTCTTGGCGAATGTGTGAATGATAAACCTTATGAAGAAATACTCGAGTCCTGTGATAGGGCTATTGATGAAGCAAAATGGTTTATGTCACTGAAACGGGGAACACAGACCGCTCAGAAACTGATTCAAAAGGAATGTAGGCACAGAATTTCTCTTCTTCAAGAGATGAAAGAACAGGCGAAGAAGGGGTTCGTATAAAAAAATAAATAAACTATAAGAAGTAGGAGAAAAGAAGAATGAATCTTATTCTTGTAAGACCAACACAGGATCATAAGGAAAGTGCTTTAGAATTTAAGAAAGAGTTTTTTGATTATGGAGAAAAAGTAATCAATGGAAGCGAAATGCTTGACAATATGGATTCCTATGAAAAGTGGCTTAGTTCCGTAGAAACTAATGCGAATCCTAATCTAGTTAGCCCCGACTGGGTATTAACAGATACTTACTTTGCTGTAGATGAATCTGACAAAATCGTAGGAATCATTGATTTTAGGCATGAACTTAAGGACTTCCTGGTAGATTTTGGATATTGCGGGTACAGTGTTCGCCCTTCTGAAAGGAAGAAAGGATATGCTACCAAGATGCTTTCCCTTATTTTGCAGGTTGCAAAAAAGGCTGGACTAACTTATCTTCTATTGTCTGTAGAACGCACAAACGAACCTTCAGTGAAGACGATTATCAAAAATGGAGGTAAATACGAGAGAAGCTTCGAATACGAAGGAGAAGCTGCTGATGTTTATCGTAT
>JAQXNU010000158.1 GCA_029098165.1 Clostridiales bacterium | reverse complement strand
TGAATTTTCTTCCACAATGTGGACAAACCCAAAAGTGCTTTACTGAAGTTTGTCGTTTTCCCATACCACATAAACCACATAACCAGCCGATAGGTCCTACGATCAGATACCCACAACATCCTTTAAAAAAACCAAATCCTTTTTCCTTTGTTTCAGATTGTTCAATTAAATAACAGTGATCATCATTGCAACTTGGACATCTCATACTATCTCTCCTCTCATATCTAGTTTGAGTTTAGCATAGGATTCCTTTGTTTTCAACGGATTACGCCATTTCTAATGTTCCCCTATCAAATCTCTAATCATTTTCTCATTTATCTCATTGTTTCGACTTTTCACGTTGGTCTGCTTCTACTTTACTATAAACGCAACCACAATAATTCTGACGATATAAATGGTGCTCATTGGACAATTCAATGGATCGTTTATAACCTTCTTTCTTCTTAAAGTCAGACATTAGATATTCGACACCATACTCTTTTCCTAACTCTTCGCCAATCTGATTTAGCTTAGCCGCTTTCTTTAACGGACTGATCGTTAATGTTGTTGTAAAATAATCGAATCGCATCTCTTTTGCTATTTTTGCAGCCTCTTCTAGACGAAGGTGGTAACAGCGAAAGCAACGTTCTCCCCCTTCCGGTTCCTTTTCATATCCTTTGGCCGCTGTATAGAATTCATCTGGCTCATATCGTCCAGCAATAAACTTAATTGGATACTTTACTTCTAACTCATCAATTAGTCTTTGCTGTTCTAAAGCTCGAACTTCATACTCCTGTGGAGGATAGATATTCGGATTATAATATAGTACTGTAATATGAAAATATTGTGATAAATATTCTAATACATAGGAACTACATGGTGCACAACAACTATGGATCAAGAGTGTTGGGACAACATTCTCTTCCTGAAGCTTCTTTATCTTTTTATCTAATTCCTTCTGATAATTTATATTTTGATTCATAGTAATCTCTTTCTAGATCTTAATGATTTTTTTGTGAGTAACATTATACTCCATCCAATACATACTGTCAAAAAGAGGCTGTTGTAATTTTGTCACAACAGCCTCTTCCTTTTAAGGAATTAATTCTAATTTTTTTAATACGTTTTCAAATTTTTGTTGATCAATTGGTTTTCCAGCATATGCAACACAGCCTAGTTCAAAAGCTTTTGTTACATTTCTACCTTCACTCAACGCAGTCGTCATAATAATCTTGGCTCGCTTCTCTTCTGGAATCTGTTTTTCAACTTCCATCTCTCTAATCGATTTTAATGCTTCGTAACCATCCATGGTTGGCATCATTATATCAAGGCAAACTAAATCATATGGTTCATTTGATTCTATGGCCATTGTAAATGCATCAATTGCTTCCCTACCATCTACAGTTACGTCAACCTCACCATATTTTGATAAGAAGCGCATCATAAATTTACGACTTGCAAAATCATCCTCTGCAATTAATATCTTCACTAGTATCCTCTCCTCAAGTGGATTTTTAAACTTATGAACATTATACAACATAGTTCGAGAATAATCTACTAGTTTTTCCTTATTTTAACATAATTTTCACAATTTACAATACTTATTTGCAAACGATAAAAAGGTATCCATCTCTTGATCACTTCCGATTGTAACCCTAAGATACTCTGAAATCCTTGGTTTATTCCAGTGTCTTACATAAATATGATGTTCTCGTAAACTATTAAAGAAATCATTCATATCAAGCTTTGGATGTGTAATAAATAAGAAATTTGTTTGGGAATCCGGAACAATAAATCCTAATTTTCTTAATTCCTCTTTTACTCGTTCTCGTGTTGTAATAATCTTATTTGTAGTTGAATAGAAATAGTCTACATCCTTTACCGACTCTACACCGAGCAAGATCGATGGGCGATTCATTGTATAGGAGTTATAAGAGTTTTTTACATCCTTAAGTGCTTGAATTAATTCTGGGTTCGCAACGGCAAAGCCAATACGCATACCTGCCATGGAACGAGACTTAGAAAATGTCTGAACTACAACAAGATTGTCATATTTATTAACTAAAGGCATTACTGACTGGCCACCAAAATCAATATACGCTTCATCTACAATTACGATTACATCCTGATTTCTCTGAATGATTTCCTCTATATCCGAAGCATCCATCCCAATAGATGTTGGTGCATTAGGATTTGCTAATACAATACCACCATTAGGAACCATATAATCTTCCTTACGAATATAGAAGTTCTCATCTACCTTCGGCTGACGATAAGGGATTCTATATAATGTCGCCCAAACATCATAGAATGAATAAGTGATATCCGGAAACAAGATTGGTTTCTCAGAGTTAAAAAACGTTAAAAATGACATTGCTAATACATCATCAGAACCTACACCAATAAAGAACTGATCTTCTTCCATATGATAAAACTCTGCGAGCGCTTTTACTAATGGTGTTGCATTCGTATCTGGATATAAGCGAAAACGTTCTGCCTGCTGCATTTTCATTGCCTGTTCCACCTTTGGCGCCGGTGGATATGGGTTTTCATTCGTATTAAGTTTAATCATATCAGGAAAATCTGGTTGTTCTCCTGCAACATATGGATCAATCTTTCTGATATTATCTTTCCATGCCTTCATCTGTATTCCCTCCTGCTATCTACTATTTTTTATATTCCTCTGCAAGAGCTTTAAAATGAGGTAAAGAACGCTGAATCATTGCATAGTCTACACAATATGCAATTCTACAATATCCTGGACATCCAAAAGAAGAACCTGGCACAATCAGAATGTTATGTTCCTTTGCCTTTGCAGCAAAAGCGACATCATCTTCTTCCAATGCTTTGATGAACAGATAAAATGCACCCTGTGGTTTAATACATTCAATTCCATACTCGACTAAACTGTTATATAAAAGTTCACGATTACGATTATAAATTTCTACATCTACACTAGCATCAAGGCACTTTGCTACTGCTCTCTGCATTAAGGATGGAGCATTTACGAAGCCAAGAATTCTTGTTGCAACGCTTGCTGCTGCCTTAACATCATCAGAATCATCCAGTTCGTCTGGTATTACTAGATATCCAATACGTTCTCCTGGAAGAGATAAGGATTTACTGTAAGAATAACCGACAACCGTATTCGCATAGTATTTTGTTAAATAAGGTACTTCCACACCATCATAAGCTAACTCACGATAAGGTTCATCCGAAATTAAATAAATGGATGTATTCAATTCTTTCTGCTTACGTTCTAAGATTGCAGCCATTTCTTTAATTGTCTCTTCCGAGTAAACAACACCTGTTGGGTTGTTTGGTGTATTTACGATTACTGCCTTAGTCTTTGCATTGATCTTTTCTTCAAATTCTTTTAAATTCGGCTGGAAAGTAGCAGTATTTGGGGTAATAGCAACTAAAACACCATCAAAGTTGCTTACATAATTACGGTATTCTCCGAAGAATGGAGCAAATGTAATGACTTCATCCATCGGATTTAATAACGTTTTAAGTATAACATTTAAACCACCTGCTGCTCCGACTGTCATAACAATATTATCTGCGTGAAACTTTGTATCGTATTTATGATTAATTGACTGCGCAATTGCTTCACGAACATCCTCAAATCCGGCATTGACTGGATATCCATGTACATCTCCCTGTTTTTCGCTATTTAGCACATCAATGATTGCATTCTTTACTTCTACTGGTGGCTCAACGCTTGGATTTCCAAGACTAAAATCATAGACATTATCAGCGCCGTAAATTGCCATCATCTTTTTTCCTTCTTCGAACATTGCTCGAATTACTGAACTGTTTTTAACCAGTCCTTCCATCTTCTTTGATATCATAAAATGATTCCGCCTCTCTATGTATTCGGTGTTGCTATAATATTTTCATGTATTTTGAGGTAATCTACAACTACATCCACACATCGATCAAAACCTAACTTAGCAGAATTCAGACATAAGTCATAATTAGCTGCATTCTCCCACGCACGGCCTGTATAATACTTATAGTACTCTGCACGATGTTTGTCAATTGATGTGATTTTTTTAGCAGCATCTTCTCTTGAAATATCGGAAAGTCCCATGACTGTATTGATGCAGTCCTCAAAAGGTGCATGCACAAAAATTCTTATCACATTTTTATAATCCTTTAGAACGTAGTCCGCACAACGACCAACGATTACACAGGAACCCTCATTTGCCAGTTCACGGATAACTTTTGCCTGATAATTGAATAGATTATCATTGGAGACAAAATCGTCCGAATCTGGTGGAATCAGTTCCCCGTGATATGCTTTCTTAGCTACTCGAAAAAGCAGACTTTTCTTTATCGTTTCATCCGCTTTTACAAATAATTCTTCATTGATACCACTTTGATCCGATGCTAAACGCATTAACTCTCGATCGTAATAATGAATACCTAACTTATTAGCTAACATCTTACCTATTGTTCGACCACCGCTGCCATAACCTCTCGCAATTGTGATTACATAGTTCTCCATTATACTACCTCCTATTCACCCAGGTAAGCTTTCTTAACGGAATCATTATTTAACATATCATCCGCTTTACCAGATAATACGATCTTACCAGTCTCTAATACATATGCACGATCTGCAATGGATAATGCTTTTTTTGCGTTCTGTTCCACTAGTAAAACTGTAGTTCCACTCTTACTGATTTCTTCAATAATATTAAAGATCTCAGTTACAAAAAGTGGAGACAATCCCATGGAAGGCTCATCAAGAAGCATAATCTTTGGTTTTGACATCAAAGCGCGTCCCATAGCTAACATCTGCTGCTCCCCACCGGAAAGGGTACCTGCAATCTGCTTTTTACGTTCTTCCAAACGTGGAAAACGTTTATATACATTCTGTAAAGTTTCTTCAATTCCAGGTGTATCGTTTCGATGATAAGCACCCATCTGCAAATTCTCATATACAGTAAGTTCCGAAAAGATTCTTCGACCTTCTGGAACATGTGCCATACCTAAAGATACAATCTTATGAGCTGGCGTTTTCAGGAGATTATGACCTTCAAACTCAATGGATCCACTCTTTGGAGTTACTAATCCTGTAATCGTATGCAGAATCGTTGTTTTTCCGGCTCCATTGGCACCGATTAGTGCTATGACTTCACCTTGGTTAACATCAAAGGAGATACCTTTAATCGCATGGATTACACCATAATATACATTTAAATCTTTAATCGTCAACATTGCCATAAGTCAATAAGTACCTCTCTTTCTTTTAGTTGCCAAGGTATGCGGTAATAACTTCTGGGTTATTTAATACTTCAGAAGGAGTACCATGTGCTAATTCCGTACCAAAGTTTAATACAAGAATCTGTTCGCAAATACCTGCTACTAACTTCATATCATGCTCGATCAATAAAATCGTAATATCGTATTTGTCTCGTACTAATTGAATGGTATCCATAAGTTCTGCTGTCTCATTTGGATTCATACCAGCTGCTGGTTCATCCAATAGCAATAGCTTTGGATTAGTTGCAAGCGCTCTTGCAATTTCAAGCTTTCTCTGTTTACCATATGGTAAGTTACTAGCAAGTTCGTTGCTTACCTCATCAAGACCAAATACCTTTAAAATCTCAAGTGCTCTCTGATCCATTTCTGCTTCTTTCTTAAAGTATCCTGGTAATTTAAATGTAGAAGTAAACAAAGAATAGGTCACCTGATTTTGTAATGCAACCTTAACATTATCGAGTACACTCATCTTCTTAAATAATCTTATATTTTGAAATGTTCTTGCAATACCAGCACGATTGATTTCTGCTGGTTTCATTCCGATCAGCTTTACCCCATCTAATATGATGGAACCATCGGTTGGACGATACACTCCAGTTAGCAAGTTAAAGATTGTTGTTTTTCCAGCTCCATTTGGGCCGATCAAGCCATACAGCTGTCCTTTCTCAATTTCTAAATTCACCGAATCTACAGCTCGCAAACCACCAAAGGAGATTCCTAAATTCTTAACTTCCAATAATGCCATCTTAGTTTTCTCCTTTCTTTTCTCGTAGTGCAGTACTAAACTTTCCTAATTTTTCGCGAATGTCACCTGCATTAAAGATCATTATGATAATCAGTGCTAATGCATAACTTAACATACGCCATTCACCAAACTCAGATAATGCTTGTGGAAGTACAGTAAGAATGATTGCTGCAATAACGGAACCTTTAATACTGCCCATGCCACCAAGAACAACATATACAAGAATATCAATAGATTTATTGTAATCAAACTGATCTGGTTTAATGATGGAACGATCATGCGCATACAACACACCTGCAATACCAGCGAAAAATGCAGAAATTGTAAATGCTAATATTTTATATTTCGTTAATGGGATTCCCATCGCTTCCGCTGCAATATCATTATCACGGATTGCAAAGATTGCACGGCCGAATCTAGACTTCTTTAAGTTCATTGCAAACAGTATGGTTATGATGACAAACACATAAACTAAAGTATAATTTGAATAAGCAGGAATACTAGAAATTCCTTTTGGACCACCTGTAATCTTTAATGTATTAATGATAGAACGTACAATTTCACCAAACGCCAGCGTTGCAATAGCTAGATAGTCTCCTCGCAAACGCAATACCGGAATACCAATCAGAATACCAGCTACTGCTGCTAAAACGCCACCAGTTAGCAAAGCTAAGATCATCGCTGGAATTTCCGGAACACTTACTAAATTTGTAGTCACTAATGCACCACTATATGCACCAACTGCTAAGAATGCAGCATGTCCTAAGGAAAGCTCGCCCAAAAATCCCGTTGTGATATTCAAGGATACTGCTAACATAATATTAATCCCAATTGGAATGAATAAAGAAGTATACTTTCTACCAAACGTACGATTTTCAATTAATATAGAAATGATTATGTAACAAAGGATAATGGCAAGTGCATAACAAAGCGGTTTCAACCAAGTCTTATTTGATAATTTCTTATTATTCTTTTCCATACTCTGCACCTACACTTTCTCGATTCTCTTCTTGCCTAACAATCCTGATGGTTTCAACAAAAGAACAAGAACGAGAACACCAAATACAATAGCATCTGTCAATTCTGATGGCAGATAAAACTTTGATAAAGCCTCGATAACACCAAGTAAAATACCACCGACCATGGCACCAGGAATACTTCCAATACCACCCAAAACTGCAGCTACGAAAGCTTTAATACCTGGGAGTGCGCCTAGCGTAGGTTTTACTGCTAGGTACTGACATATATATAGAATTCCGGCCACTGCTGCAAGTGCAGAACCAATCGCAAATGTTAATGAAATCGTCTTATTCACATTGATTCCCATTAACTGTGCTGCCTGCTTATCTTCTGATACTGCTCTCATAGCACGACCAAGTTTTGTTTTCTTAATAAAAATATTGAGTACGACCATGCAGATGATCGTAACGATAAAAGTTACCAGAGCAACTCCCTGAATAACAATATTTCCGAACTCTATAGGAGGAATTTTGATAATTGATTCGAAAGGACGCTGTTTCTCACCAAAGATAATCAGAGCAAGGCTCTGCAGAAACAGGCTGACACCAATTGCAGTGATCAATACTGCAAGAGAAGGGGCCTTACGTAGTGGCTTGTATGCCAAACGCTCTGTTAGGATACCCACAACGGTACATACCAGAATGGTGATGATTATTGCTAAAACTACTGGAATCTTCGTGTCCATAGTTAAAACACAAATGGTATAAGCACCAACCATGATAATATCACCATGAGCAAAGTTGATCATTTTTGCAATACCATAAACCATCGTATAACCAATTGCAATTAAGGCAAAGATACTGCCCGTTTGTAATCCATTGATTAATGTTTGTATAAAACTTTCCATACCTTCACCTCTTGTTTTCATCAGAGTACACTTATTATTTCTATAAGACAAGATGAAGCGGAAATCCGCTTCACTTGTCACAAGTAGGGAAAAGCATGCTTATGCAAACTTTCCCCTGTCATGATCCAATCTTTTATCTTATTTTCATTACTGTCTTACGACATATTCACCATTTTTAATCTCAATGAACTTAGCGCCCTTATTTGCATCACCTTGAGCATCAAAAGTCATCTTTCCTGTAAGTCCATCTACATTTAAACCATTCATTGCTTCAATTAATTTTGCACTATCTGTTGAACCTGCTTTTTCAAGGGCTGCCTTGATTACATATACTGTATCATATCCATCAGCTGCAAACTGATCTGGAATTGCATTATTATTTGCTTTCTTGTATGCATTAACGAAATTCTGTACATTCGTTTCCTGTACGCTTGCTACGAATGGACTTAAGAAGATTGCACCTTCAAGAACGGAGGTATCACTTACCTGAGCAATAACGCCATCCCAACCATCCATTCCTAGGAAAGGAAGTTTCATACCAAGTGCTGCTGCCTGTGTTGTAATAAATGCACAGTCATTATAGTATGCTGGAACAAAGATTGCTTGTGCATCTGTTGCCTTAATTTTAGTTAACTGTGTATTAAAATCGTTTGCGCCATTTGCAAATGCTTCACAAGCTACGATTTCCTGACCATTTGCTTTTGCCTGTTCTGTAAATGCATTCATACCGCCAGTGCTGTAATCATCAGAGTTATTATAAATAATTGCAATCTTTGTATATCCCAAATCTTTTGCAAGATTAGCCATTGTTAAGCCCTGAAATGGATCTGAGAAACATACACGGAACGCATTGTCATTTTCAATACAACCTGGATCGGAACCAGATGGCGTGATCTGTAAGATACCATCTTTTTTCGTTAATGCTGTAATGGATTTACATGCACCCGATGTTACACATCCTAAGATTGCCTGTGCGCCCCAGTCCATTACATTGTTGTATGCTGTTGGTGCTGTATCTGGTGTTGCTTCATCATCTTCAAATTTCATCTCTAACTTATATGTACTATCCCCTACTTTAACACCACCGGCTGCATTGATTTCATCAATAGCAATCTGCGCACCATTCTTAACAGAAATACCATAAGAAGCAGCGTCACCAGTTAGTGGTCCAATTCCACCTATCTTAAATACACCATCTTTTGAACCTGCTTCTTTCTTTCCACATCCGCTCATAGAAGCAACTACCATGCCTGCTACAAGTCCAAAGCTTACGAATCTCTTTAAACCTTTTCTCATAATAATTCTCCTCTTTCTATAAAATTTGTAACCCTCCTGTTACATTTCCTCCTTAAGATGCTGTACATTCATATTTTCTTTTGCAATGTACTACTTCTCCGCTAAGTCGCTTTAATTTATTAAAGCAAGAAGGTTAGAATAAAAGGCGTCGTAAAAGATAGAATTCCACCTTTGGACGCCTTTTATGGTTTATATCATACTATCGGCCTAATAATTTGTCAAGTCCCCGCCGCATTTATCGCAAAACTCCAATCCTTCTAAAGTTATACCACCACAATCCGGACAAATGATCTTTTCTGGCATGATTTCGCGCTCTAGTATTTCATATTCCCCATTGACCATTCCTTCTTCCTGTGATGAGTCCTTCGAATTAGAATTTGCTGCCTTGCTTGATTCTCTTTTAATTGTCTGCGTTGGTTCTACTGTCGAACCACCATTTTTCCTATCTAAATCCTCTATATCTACACGTTTCTTAGGAATGACACGTAAGATCTTATTAATCAGCGTCATATTTTAGCCACCTTCTAGTTATTCCACGTATATTATATACCATATTCTAACAGAAACGCAATAGAAAACATTTGTGTTACAGTGTGGTTCTTAAACTTTCAAATGCACCAAAGACATCTAGTGTACCATAACCATACTCACGATTCGGATAGGTGCCTTCACTTCTCCTTGCTCCCTTGATCATTAATGCTTTTACATCGGACGTATCGAAAAAGGTATTGTTCTGCTGAACCACTCCCCACTCCATCAATAATGCCGCTGCTCCAGCTGCATGCGCCGCTGCGATACTAGTACCGCTTCGTACACTAAACAGGTTTCCTGGTATCGGTCCGTATATGTTAACACCAGGCGCTGCAATATCTGGCTTAATCCGTCCACTACGTGTAAAACCTCTTCCCGAATTAATAAAAATTGCGTTATTCGTGTGATTATATGCTGCAACTGTAATAATTGCTTCCGCATTTCCTGGACTCGTTATCGTTATATCCGGATCCGGCTGAATGAACTGGGTATCTGAACTTAAGAATTCCTGAATTGGAAGCCATAGATCAAACGGATTATTAAAGTTCTGTTCCATAAATACCCGTACCTTCCATATCCCTGGAGTAGGCCGGTTAAATCTCATCAAGATCAATTCATCCCCTGTTCGCAATTCTATGATTCGGTATCCTACATAAATAATCGTTGGTTCAAACAGAAAGCTCACCGTCTGATTTCCATCAGTTCTCGGGGGAATCCGTTGGATATATTCTCCGCTCGGCGAGATGAAACCTACCGTAAAAACGCTTGGCGCACTCGCCCACAATTCTAAGGAGAATCCAACCTCATTTTCGCCTACACGTATTTCAATATCTTTGTAAGTTTCATCCACCCGTAAGACATTGCGATAATGCCCTCCATAATTCGCTTCATTCCCTGTTGGAACGATGATACATGTTTGATATCCATCCGATGCTTCCGATAGATACTCATCGAGAATGCCACTTCCAT
>JAQXNU010000157.1 GCA_029098165.1 Clostridiales bacterium | reverse complement strand
TTCATACAGATTTCGAATACAATCTGCCATAATACGATGTCCATCGTTGGTTGGATGGAAGATATCATAAAAATATTGACGCTTCGTAAGGATTTTACTTTCTTTAAACTGTGGAACTAAAGCATCTTTTACGCTTACCATTGGCAAATCATAGCGTTCTCCAATTGGTTGTAAACGATCCTGTAGGTTAAAATCATTCATGAAGACAGAGAATAATAAAAGAACTGCTGGTTCATTGTCTGCAGCTAAGATTTTTTTCACTAAACTTTCATAGCAGACACCACCCGTTTCATCTCCTTCATCATTTACTGCATATTCCACAATTACCAAATCCGGCTTGATCTTGCCATCTTCGCAGACATCACGATCATAACGGACAATTCCAAGTTCGGATGAAGTTCCACCAATTCCAGCCTTAACATAATGGACATTCTCTCCGTCGCATGGAGAAAAGAGGTCACAAAATGCCTTGTAAGATTGGTAAGCGTAACATTCTGTATTGATTGGTTTTGCACCTGCGCCTTGAGTAATCGAACCTCCAATATACGCGATGGTTACTTCATCTCCCGCTTTCGTTCGTTCAATCACTCTCTTTAGTCGAAAGTTATTTCCCGTTGACACTAACGAATTACCGATCATCTCCTTATATTCTGGAGTGTCATATTGGATTGGCGGATCTACTTCAATCTCAGGAACCTCATAACCATCATTTAGATATAGTTTTACAGTTAGTACTGCATTTTTATGTTCACTTGGAAGTTCAATATTAAACTGACCAAGGACGGTATCTTCCTCATTGATTGGATAAGAGGCAAACTCCATTATGACTTCCTCCCCAGAACAAGGCACGATCGCTTCCATCTGGGTTCCTGTCATATACTTCTGTGTTTTTCCATAGCATTGACAAATAAACTTTGCTTCTTTCTCATGGTCCTCTTCGTCGCCTTTGATTGTAATTCCTATGCTATGTACAAGTTTACGAATATCGGCCACGTTACCTAATAATGCTATGATGGAATCATCAATTTCACCTGATGTGAATCTTACTTGATCCTCCAGACGTCCCTCAAGATAAATATGATCTTGGTACTTTCCATCTTCTTTTCTTCCTGCAATGATCTGATCTAAAACAACATATAAACAAGGTCTTTTCTTTACAGGGTCTTTTGGTGCAACAGGTCCTCTCATAATAAGTCTCCTCCTAATACTTCTGTCATACAGTTTAGTCTAAATTGTAAATACACTAACCTCATTACTAATTTCATTCGCCAAATCTTGTAACTGTCTCGCTGATTCCGAAATCTTAGCTGTCATTTCATTGACTAACGTTGTTGAAGCTGATGTTTCCTCTGCACTTGCTGCATTTTCTTGAGCGATTGCAGATAAGCCTTGTACAACGTCAACAATCTTTTCTCTACTCTCATCCATCTGATTCATCATCGTATTGATTTCGTCTACTCCAGCTAATAATTCATCAATCTTTGTTTTCACATCTTCAAATGTTGTTTTTGTCTTAATGACATATTCACTTTGTTCCGTCATAATTTCATTTACTTGTCCCATTGTATCTACAGCTTTCATAGAATCAGTGATTAAGGAATTGATGATTTGATCGATTTGCGTAGCTGAATTATTCGACTGTTCTGCTAATTTTTGTATTTGAGCAGCAACTACAGCAAAGCCTCTTCCCTGCTCTCCTGCTCTAGCCGCCTCAATGGAAGCATTCAAGGACAATAAATTGGTTTCCTCTGAAATCGAGGTAATCAAGCTAGTTGCTTCTTTGATCTTCTGGGCAGACTGATTCGTCGTATTTGTCTGCTCTGCGATGATATTTATAGATGCCACCGCTTCTTTATTGATCTCATTCAATTTTTCCAATGATAACATTGCATAATTGCTACGTTCGATCATAGCCATTGCATTCTCATGAATTGCATTCGTATGAGCAGCTGTATCTGTAATCTCATTACCAATTTCCATAATATCACTTGTTGCTCTTTCTGTTTCCTGTGCTTGATTTGTCGCACCTTGTGCAATATCCTGTATTGCAAAGTCTACCTGAGTAACAGAATCACTAGCCTTTTGTGTCGTATCCAATAGGTCTTCTGATGTCTTAAGTAATACCGCTTCTTTCTCCTTTAGGACACAAACTGCATCTGTGACTGCCTTTGACAATGTAATTGTTGCATTTGCGATTTCGCCAATCTCATCTTTTCTTTTACCATAAGAATTCAGCTTTTTAGCATTGCTCAAATCTAAAGTACCAATCTCTTTCGTAATATAAGCAACGGATACTAAGTCTTTTGATATCAAGTGTACTGTAATCCACACTAATAATACAACCGTCAATAATACAATGATACATATGATCAATAAGGAATGAGACAACGATCTTACAGAAGCATATACTTCCTCCTCGGTATCTATAATAACAAATGCCCATTGCTTATCTGCAATGTTTTTATAAACTGCAATTGTTTTTTTATTAGTTTCCAAATCTTTATATTCATAAGTTGCGGTATCAATCGATGGATCTGCTTCAATCTGATTTTTTATTTCAAGATAATTCTTATTCTCAATCGGGGTACCTATTAACTCAGCATCTGTATGAAATATGTAACAATTCTTTTTTAAGTCAAGTAGAAGATATTTACTATTTTCTAAACCTTCCATTTTTAAGTTCTTTAATTGGTCCATCAGTTTATCAGCGAGAATTCCTCCGCCGACCATACCTAACTTTGTACCATCTTCATCATAGATTGGATAATAGTCTGCAATAACCTGTTTTCCCGATGCAGGAGAGGTTAGTATTCCTGCAGTCATGACTTCTTTG
>JAQXNU010000156.1 GCA_029098165.1 Clostridiales bacterium | reverse complement strand
GCATTGTAGTTATTCGCAGTTTCACAAATCCCACTGCATTCTACGCAATCACATCCTTAATCTTGGAATACTCATACACATGATCGGATAATACTTCTTCCACTGCCACCTGAGTCTCATTGATTTCCTGTACCATGTTCTCTAATTCTACTTTCGAACGTTGAATATGTTCTTGATTAGTGAATGTCTGAGGAACAAGGATCAACTCATGAATGCTGCTAGGTAAAATATAAAAATCCTCTCCGAGCATCTGTGCAAACTCTTCCAACACATGCGGATACAATAAACAGGCTGCCCCGTTAATTCCTTTTTGATTCGTCAAAACATACATATTGGATTTGCTCGCACATTCTTTTCCAATCGCCTTCGACTCCTCCTCATCTAGTAGATTCTTTTGTTCAATTAAATCCAAAACGACCTCCTCCATCGGACGAATCACTGGTGGAAAGAGTCGTTTCGTATTCTCCACAGCTACTTCCCATAATTGCTCTAACGATACGTTCCATGTAGTTCGATGTTCCTCTGTAATTCGGATGGAACCAATTCCGGCCTTTTCTAGCTTCACAATACAGTGAAAGGTAACTGCCAGATCCAGAATTCGAAGATGTGGGATGGAACGGAGCAATAGTTTATTCTTCTCATAATTAACAATACGATATGTGATCATAGACTTCATTTGCTCAAACTCATACTTAAAGTTCAATCCAATCTCTCTCGATTCATCGCTAGAATCCTCATAAATCGCTAGAATTTCTTCCGCAATGTCTCTAAAATCACGTCCTTCACAAAACTGCTCATAATAGGTATTGAGATAAATAGTTGGACTAACATTCTCTCCATGCCCTCGAATTAATAAGCCGTCTAAGATAATGCCATTGTTCTTAATCACATGCTTAAGTTCAACCTGATAATCTTCTCCTAAGTACCCTAACAGTTCCTGTTTCATCGAAACTAAAAAGTCTTCGTAAGCAAGCGGAATTGTAGTCATAGAGCCTCCTTCATGATATCGACGTAAGTCTTAGAAATGGGATAATACAAGATAAAATCTTGAAAAAAAGAATAAAAAGACAAGAAAGCTTAATCCATGCTTTCTTGCAAAAGAAAAATAGATACCGTTCAAACGGTATCTATATCATATCAGACATTATTTGGTAAATCAAGTTTTTCTCTTGCAATAAGTTGTAGAAAAAGTCTCTCCATTTTTGTGCTTTATGTAAAAAATTAGGAATATCCAAACCAATAGAAATCGAAAGATAATGAACAAGTTTAGGATTACAATACCAATTCCAGTCCCTATTCTGGCAGGTTTCTTACGGATCGGTATTAACCGAAAGATCAGATAATCTAGCACAAAAAGGACGAGTGCAGTAATTGCTATGATGATCAATGTCATACGGGAACTAGATTTTATGAATAGTATTCTGATATCATTTCTTTCCACTCAAAGCAATACACACCTGCCCTGGAAGATAGAATCCCCACATTCCAAGCGATACCATATCATCAATAACTCGAGCAGCTGACTCACTAATCTTGATATAGTCCGTTATATTATAGAAACCTACGGATATATCACAAAGTATGAACAGTATCATACCAAGAAAAAAGATTCTTACATTTACAGGTTGTTCTGTATTACTCCATTTTTCAATACATTGAACCTCTGGTTTTGGTCTCTTTTGAATATATATGGAGCCCAATAACACCAGATTACTGATAAAACTAAGAAAATAAAACACCGTAATACATAACAAAAAATCAACCGTGACAGATGTAAACCATAGAATCACAAGGACTATGATTGCCAATAGTATTCGTAAGAAAATTTGTCGTAACAAAAGATGTCGCACAGAAAGATGATTTATTACGGATGGAGCCTTCCTCTCTTCTCCGATCATCAGAATCCGCAACAAATAGATCGATTGCACAATACAAAAACTCAATACCCCAATCTCATAATGATCACTTAACAATAAAAATACATCTGCTGTCACCGTAAATACAAACGCACCAACTAAAATCTGATAATCTCGATTTTTTTTGTCCTCAAACAAGCCAATTAGCGTATATACCAAACATAACACAATCGAAGTAAACTTAAGTCTCGTAGAAAGATTTGCCTTCTCAAAAAAAATATCACAGAGCATAAATCCAAGATATAATAGCGTTGATATCCATATAAATATCCGTCTACTAATTTCTGCTCTGTGATACCTCATAATGTCATATCTCCTTATGAATAAGTCTCTAACACTTTCAATGCCTGTTGTTCTGGCACTGGTCGGCTATAATAAAATCCCTGTGCCTTATGGCAGTTAACTGCTTTTAAGAAAATCTCCTGTTCACTGATCTCAACACCTTCTGCAATTACTTCGATATCAAGATTGCGGGCTAGATTGATCATCGTTTGAACGATTTTCTGATCACTGACATTTTCTAAGATTGTATCTAAAAAGCTTTTATCAATCTTCAAATTACTTACTGGAAGACGTTTCAGATAATTAAGCGAGGAGAATCCAGTTCCAAAATCATCTAAGGAGAACGAGATACCAATCGCTTTTAACTGATTGATCGTATCGATTGTAGACTCTAAGTCTTCAAGTGCAACCGTCTCGGTAATCTCAAACTCTAGCAGCTTTGGATTCACTTTAGTCTCTTCGATAATGTCATAAACCATATCCAAAAAATTCGCATCTCGGAATTGACGCGCAGAAAAATTCACTGCCATCGTTAATTCAGTATACCCTTTCTCCTCCCATTTCTTCAGCTGAATGCAAGCTTCCTTTAACATGATCTTACCGATTTCTACAATCATACCGTTTTCTTCCGCTAATGGAATAAAGTTCAATGGAGCAACCATTCCTTTCACTGGATGATTCCAACGAGCCAACGCCTCAAATCCAACAACCTTTCCTTTCGCCAAATCCACCTGTGCCTGATAGTAAACACAGAACTGATGCTCTTCAATTGCTTTTCGAAGTTCTGACTGGGTTTCTAGTTTCTCAATTAACTTCTGATTGATTGAATCATCAAAAAAACAGTATGTATTACGTCCATGTTCTTTTGCTACATACATGGCTGAGTTCATATTTTTAATTAAATTCTGTGTGGTCTTACCATCTTTCGGAGCCATTGAAATACCAATGCTGACCGTAATAAAGAATTCCCTTGTTGCAATGATAAATGGAGTTTCAAATGCCTTTTGAATCTGGGCGATTTTGTCACGCACCACTGCGATATCCTTAATATTTTGTATTAAGACCGCATATTCATCTCCACCAATTCGGGCCAGAAAATCATTTTCGTTTAAGCACTCACTTAAACGGTGAGTGACATCAAGCAATAATTCATCCCCGTAGGAATGTCCTAAGGTATCATTAATATCCTTAAAATTATCAATATCAATGTCAAATAGACAGATGATTTCATCCTGACGAAGAGTGTCCATGACATTATCCAAAATCTCAACTAAAGCTACTCGATTTGGTAATCCCGTCAGATAATCTGAATAAGCAATTCGCTTTACTTTATCCTGACTTTTTTTCAGCTGTTCATACTTATGATTAAGTTCCTCCTTGGATACAGCCAGTTCTTGATAAACCTGTTCTAACTGCTTGTAGTCCTCCGCTAACTTTTTCTGACTCAGCGAAGTTTCGTGATTTTGTTTTGTTTTCTTGTGCAAACGGCATAACATTAAGATAAAAAGAATGAAAAGAATAAAGATAACTCCTATAAGAATCCATAGTATAGCTTCCTTGTGCCCCATCTAGTAACCTCTCAATTCGTGTTATTCTAAGCATACCCATCAACGATTCGTAAATCCACTTTTTTACTTCTTTTACTTAATTTGTAACCCCCAATATCTATAATACCATTTTTTGTGATATTTTTCAATCTTATTTTCACTATTTGCGAAAAAAATCGAGGTAAACTTTCGTCATTTTTTCAGGAAAGATACCTCGATTTCTTAGATATCAAATTATATCGTAGATTAATTGCACTTATTTATTCGATAAATATTCATCAATGCCCTTAGCTGCTGCTTTACCAGCACTCATAGCTAAGATTACTGTGGCTGCACCTGTAACTGCATCTCCACCTGCATAAACACCATCCTTAGTTGTCTTACCATTCTCTTCTTCGGCAATAATACATTTACGGTTGTTGATCTCAAGCCCTTGAGTTGTAGAAGAAATCAATGGATTTGGACTCGTACCAAGAGACATGATCACAGTATCCACCTCGATCTCATATTCGGAACCGGCAACCTCAACTGGCTTTCTTCTGCCAGAAGCGTCTGGCTCACCAAGTTCCATCTTAACCACACGGATTCCTTTGACACAATCATTTTCATCAACTAAGATTTCCTTTGGATTCGTTAACAGATCAAAGATGATTCCCTCTTCTTTTGCATGATGTACTTCTTCTGCTCTAGCAGGCAATTCTGCCTCACTACGACGATATATAATATGTACTTCTGCACCAAGACGAAGCGCTGTTCTAGCTGCATCCATCGCAACATTACCACCACCAATAACAGCAACTTTCTTGCCACGTACAATTGGGGTATCGTAGTCATCACGGAATGCTTTCATTAAGTTAGTTCTAGTTAAGTATTCGTTGGCAGATAATACACCGTTTGCATTTTCTCCTGGAATACCCATGAATTTAGGAAGACCAGCACCAGATCCTACGAAAACGGCATCAAATCCTTCCTCTTCCATTAACTGATCGATTGTTGTAGATTTACCGATAACAACGTTCGTCTCAATCTTAACACCAAGAGATTTTACATTCTCTACTTCTGCTTTTACAACGGTCTGCTTTGGAAGACGGAACTCAGGAATACCATAAACTAAAACGCCGCCAGCTTCATGAAGTGCTTCAAAGATTGTAACATCATAGCCTGCTTTTGCTAAATCCTGTGCACAAGTCAAACCAGAAGGACCAGAACCGATGACTGCTACTTTCTTACCTTTCTTTTCTGTTGCTGGAGTTGGTTTTACTCCATTTTCTCTCGCCCAGTCTGCAACAAATCGCTCTAACTTACCAATGGAAATTGCGTCGCCTTTAATACCACGAACACATTTAGCTTCACACTGGCTTTCCTGTGGACAGACACGACCACAGATTGCTGGTAATGCAGAATATGTACTAATTACGTTATATGCTTCTTTGATATCACCAGCTTCCACCTGACGAATAAATGATGGAATATCAATATTTACTGGGCAACCCTTTTGACACTGTGGATTCTTACATTTCAAGCATCTTGTTGCCTCTAACATAGCTTCTTCTTTATTATATCCAAGACAAACCTCATCAAAGTTCTTCGCTCTGACGCTTGGCTCTTGCTCTCTTACAGGAATTCTTTTTAATGCATCCATGATAAATCCTCCTATTTAGTCATTACAGTGGCCGCATCCGCCATGGTGAGTTGCGCCCTCTATTTCACGAAGTTGTGCTCTGCCTTCTTCTGTCTTGTACATTCTAGCTCTCTTCATCGCTTCATCGAAGTTGACAAGATGACCATCGAATTCTGGACCATCGACACAGGCAAATTTAATTTCGTTACCAACAGTTAATCGGCAGGCACCACACATACCAGTACCATCTACCATAATTGGATTCATACTAACGATTGTTGGAATTCCTAATTCCTTTGTTAAGATAGAAACAAACTTCATCATGATGACTGGTCCGATTGCGATCACCAAATCATATTTTTTACCTTCGTTATTTACTAAATCTTTGATCTTATCATTTACATTTCCCTTAAATCCATAAGATCCATCATCCGTTGCAACATATGTATTCTTCGCTACTTTCTTCATCCAGTCTTCTAAGATGATCAAACTCTTGTTTCTAGCACCGATGATACAGTCTACGTCACATCCAATGCTCTTCATAAATTTAACTTGTGGGTATACAGGAGCAGTACCAACACCACCTGCTACGAATAATATATTTTTCTTCTTTAATTCCTCGACTGGTGTATCGATCAACTCGGATTTGCATCCCAGTGGGCCCGTAAAATCACGGAAGCTATCACCAACTTCTAACTCTGCAAACATCTTTGTGGATGCTCCTACCGTTTGGAATACGATAGTAACCGTGCCAGCTTCGCGATCGAAATCACAGATGGTAAGAGGAATTCTTTCACCTTTTTCATCCAGTTTAACGATAACAAACTGTCCTGGATTACAGCTCTTTGCGACACGTGGTGCAACAACGTCCATAAGATAGATATTTTCGGCCAAAGCCTCTTTTCTAGTTATCTTGTACATGTCATCTCTCCTATACTTATTGTAAATATTATAATGTTAAATTAATAACAATTATTTCACTATCATTGCTAATTATATCCCATATGCTTTCAAAAATCTAGTACTTTATTCCATTAAAGTCATCATTTTTTCAATTAAATACCATGATAGTGGGTTAAAAGATTAACAAATAGCTGTGCCAAACCTCCGATCAATAATTTTATTCTCAAATCCGAAGTCTAGCACAACTATAAATATTAGCTAAGTGAACTCATATATTTTCTTCTTGTAATCCAGTAAAAGATACTCTGAGAGATCAAATATAATCCAGCAATAAATGTAGCATTACGCATAAATTCTTGTAAAAATCCTGCTCCCCCTAACAGATGAGTCATAAGATAGATTAGGGATAATCCAAGATAACATCCAAATACGGCTGGAACATAAAAGATTACAAGCAGTTGTTTGGAGATAATAGATTTGGTTTCTTTGTAGCTGATTCCAATCTTATTCAGCTGGTCAAAGGTCTTCTTCGTTTCTGGTAACTCCGAATACTGACGGAAATAAAGTACACTACCACCTGCGATAAAGAATAACACTCCAACAATCGAGAAAACAAATAAGAAGGTAGAATAACCACTTTTTAGGTCATGATAGGTATCAACGACTGTGTTCACTGGAGCATTCTCTTCCTTTAGTGCTTCTTTAACTATATCAATTGCCTTGCTATTTACTTTCCAGTGTTTCAAATTTAGTACACAGTAATAGAATTGATCCTCTTTCCCTGCAGTCTGCATCAAAGTATCGTAATCTTTTGAGTTTAGTAATAACATCGTCGCACTTGGGTAGGATTTTGCAATGAAAGTTCCATTGGTGGAGATATTTACACGATAGGTGTATTCCTTGCCTTGATAAGTAAATCTGTACTCAGAGTCTTTCGGATAACCGCCGTTGCTTGGAACCCAGTCAAAGATAATATTGTACACTTCACCTTCATCGAGATGAAATTCTTTCTTCATGATCTGATTATAACGATCAACATCAATTACTGGAATCTTTGTATGATCCAGAGAATCTACCAACAACATTGGCAGCTCATACTGTTCCTGAATTTCATCGTTCGCGATGTTTTCCTGAATCACTTCCTCATAGTTTTCATGAACGCCCTCGTCTACGACGAATTCGACATGCGCCTGCCCTTGATCATCAATGATCGTTTCACACAGATTTAATAAGGAATAGGGAGAAGCTATCGCAAAGATTGTCATCGTACTCAAGATACTAAGAATAAAGATAATCTTTTTGTTCTGATTATACTTATACTCCAGCTGAGTCACGGTAAGCATATTATTTAAATAAAAACGGCTCTTCTTCCACTGATGAAGAATAAAATTTCCTCCTTGCGAAACTGCAAGGTAAACACCTGTAAATGCAATCACGATATAGAGTAATAGCATCAAAGGATTCGTATTGAGATCACTGTTCTTTGCAACCACTACCAAGTAAATAAGCGCAAAAATCAAGATGATAATCCCAAGGACACCCAAAACTAGATTTTTCTTCGTATACTTCTTTTTCTGTGTTTTTCGAACCTCAGCTAATACAGTCTGAATGTCACTTTTTTTCAGCTTACGAGCCGTCATAGCAAAGTTGAGGAAAAAAACGATCAGGAAAGAGACGATTGTTACAATAAACGCACGATAATCCAAATAAAATGCTATTTCTTCAATATCTAACAGATCAATAAGCACCATCTGAAACAAACGAGAAAATAAAGAACCTACCACGATGCCAGTCACTAGTGCCGCTGCAGCAATCAGTATGTTTTCCAACAAAACCAGACGAACCAGTTCGTTGGAATTCATACCGAGCGTCATATAAACACCAAACTCTTTTGTTCTTCCCTTGATAAAGGTCGAATGGGCATAGTTGATAAAAAAGATAGAAAATAGTCCAATCGCAACAATCGTCATTGGGAATACATAGGTCAATACATCCGTATCCTTGTTAGAATTAATGTTATCATTAAACATGATGGCTGCGTACATAAAGAATAATAGAATACAAAACGTACTACTTAAAAAGAAACTGAGATATTTCTTTAACTGTCCAGTAAAGTTCTTAATCGCTACCTGTTTAAATGTCACGATTCTCACCCCCTACGATTGCTTGGCAGTCCAAAATCTGATCAAAGAACTCTTGCCGGCTACCATGACTGGAAATATCCATATTGATCCTGCCATCTTTAATAAAGATAACCTGTTTGCAAAAACTTGCTGCAAACACATCATGAGTTACCATAAGGATCGTTGCCTTTTGTTCCTCGTTCATCGTCTTCAAACAATTCATGACAGCATTCGATGATTTCGAGTCCAAATTTCCGGTCGGTTCATCAGCGAAGATGATCTTAGGCTGATTGACTAATGCTCTTGCAACTGCAGTTCTCTGCTGCTGTCCGCCAGACACTTCATATGGATATTTATCCTTCATCTCATAGATTCCAAACATCTTCATAACGGATGCCGCTTTCTCTTCCATATGTTTCTGATCCTGTTTATCTAAAACCATTGGAAGCATGACATTTTCTCGTAAGGTCAGATGGTCCAATAGATTAAATTCCTGAAATACAAATCCTAACTTTTGACGGCGAAACAAGGACATCTCAAACTTATCCATCGTATCGATTCTCTGGTCGGCGATCGTAACAGTTCCGCTACTTGGAGTTAAGATGCCACTTAAGATACTGACTAACGTCGATTTTCCACTACCAGATGGACCCATGATTGCGATAAAATCTCCTTCTTCCACATTCAAACTTACTCCATTTAATGCATTCGTACAGTTCGCTGCGTTTATTTCACCATATGTCTTTGTTAAATTCTCTGCTACTAATACTGACATATTACATCCTCCTTGAATTCTTTTACTCTTGTTAGGCTCATTGTAACGCAGACTTACCGTTCAAACCATTGATTCAGCTAACATTACCTTACAGTTTTGTAAGATAAGAGATCATAATTGTTGTTCCAGTCCCCGATTTCGACTGAATTTCTAGTTTTGCTTTCATTAAGGTTGCAATCTGTTGGCATAAGTAAAGTCCAATTCCGCTGGAATTGTAATGTTTTCTTCCGTTATCTCCGGTATAAAAAGGTTCAAATACTCGAGGAAGATCATACTCTGGGATGCCAATTCCCTCATCTTGAATGAAAAGTTTAACTACTGTATGATCCTCGTTTTTTTCTTTTTGAATCGTAAACGTAACGGATTTTGAAGTTTGAGCTGCTTCCTTTTGCGCATACGAATATTTCACCGCATTGGATAACAATTGTTGCAACATCACTTTATTCCATCTCTTATCCGCTAAGACTATACCATCTTCTTGAACTTCCAGCTTTGGGAATACGTGATTTTGAATAAATAGACTTCTATTCTCATTAATTAGTTCCCGTACTTCCTCCGATAAGGAAATGGACTTTGGCTGATAATCATTTACTGCTTCTTCAAATCGCTGAAGTTCTAGTACATTATTTAATGCAGTTAACAGTTTCTGGTTTTCCTCTTCCAATGTCGCACAGGCTTCTTCCCCTGTGATTTCTTTACGATTGAGTCGTTGTAAGACTAGACTGCTTACTGCAATTGGAGTTTTCATATTATGGATCAGTGCTGAAGAAAATCTCTGGTTACTGATCTGCTTTTGATTTAGTTCATAAATCGTATGTAGATAGCTGTTATGCAGCTGATTGATTTTGTGATTAACTTCCACCGTAAATGGATCCGTTTCCTTTGCATCGTATCCTGGGATTTTTACCATTCGTTCTAACTCGCGATGCTTCTTTAAAAATCGATAAAATCGAAAGCCTTCATAACACAAAAGGACAAACAAAGAAAGCACCAAGGGATAGAAAACTTCCACTTGATGCCTAACTGCAATGGAATAAAATAGGATCAAGAAAAAATCACTTAATAAAAATGCGACAATCAAACTAACTTCTGATTTGATAAATGAGATTAAGTTCTTTTTCATCTTTTTCACCTACTCTTTGATACTAGAGGTATCAAACCGATACCCGCTACCTCGTTTGGTCTTAATTACATCCACATAACCTAACTCTGATAGCTTTGCCTTTACTCTTGCGACATTTACCGTTAAGGTATTATCATCCACAAACGTATTCATATCCCAGATTTCCTCCAATAACTCTTCCCGGGTAATAATACTGTCTGGCTTTTCAAAAAAACAGTGCAACAGCTTGTATTCTGTCTTGCTTAATTCTAACGACTCACTGCCCTGTTTTAACATAAAGCTGCCCTCGTCCAAGAACAGACCTTTGATCTGTAGTCCTTTTTCCTGTGTATTCTCTGCGAGCATTCCGCTTGTTCTGCGTAAAATAGCATTGATCTTAGCAAGTAACACAGGAATACTGAATGGTTTTACTATGTAGTCATCGGCTCCTAACTCCATGGATAAAATCTGATCCATATCGGAGTTACGAGCCGATGTCATTATGATTGGCACGTTGGAATTCCTGCGAAAATATCGACAATAATAGTTTCCGTCAAATCGAGGCAAATTGATATCTAATAGGATTAAATCTGGCTTTGTCTTTTCAAAAAGCTCTTCGACATGAGCAAAGTCCTCAACAATCACTACCTCATAGGAGTAATTCTTAAGAACTGCCTGCACTTGTTCACAAAGTCCTTTATCATCCTCGATCATCAATATCTTTGCCATAAAAACACCTCTATCTGCTCTCTTTAGAAGTCTCGTCTTCTATTTCATCTTCTTCGCAAGCTACATGCTCTGCAGCGTCCACTTCAGCTACACTTTCCGCTGTAACTGTCTTCTTCGCCTGAAGGATACGTATGATTACAAGTGCCGCACCAACGATGAATAAGAAAATGGAGATAAACTGTGATGTGGAAAATCGTCCAACGTTTCCTCGTTCTAAATCTCCACGGAACATCTCAAGAACAAATCGTCCAACACTATAAAACATTAAATAACAACCAGCAATCACACCAGAAACTTTATTTTTCTTAGCAATTAAAAGTAAAATTCCACAGTGAAGAAAATCTAATCCACTGGATAATAACTGAGTTGGAATTAATGGAACGTTATTGGGTGCATAACTCGAATTATGGAACGTAATCGCAAACCAGCTATTAGTTTCTCTTCCGTAGCAACATCCTGCCAAGAAGCATCCGATACGTCCAAATCCCTGTGCTAACGCGATGGATGGCATTGTTAGATCGAAATACTCAAAAAAGTTCCATTTATGTTTTTTACAATATACAAAACCACTTGCAATCCCAGCGATAATTCCGCCATAGACAACAAATCCATCACCAAGCTTCGCAATCTGCTTTGGATCTTTAATAATATCCGGAATGATCGTAATCAGATATAATAACTTAGCTCCAAGAAGTCCACCAACAACACAGCAAATAGTCAGATTAAAAATCTTTTCATATTCTAAACCCTTTTTCTTTGCCCGGTAGGTTACCGTTAAATAAGCTGACATGATGGCGATTGCAATCATTAAACCATAACCATATATCGTTAATCCGCCAATATGAAATAATTCGTTTTTCAAAGGTTTCTCCTCCAGTTGTCCCTCAATTTATATGTTTGAAAACATATGGTAAATGTACCACATTTTCTTGCGATTGTAAACTTAAATAAAGGAGATGCGAAAAAACAGAATAAAAGATGAACGAAAGATGCGGGGAATCATATTAGAATTTGGCTACCTTTCCCTTTCGGCCGGACAAAGCCAAATTCTAATATGATTCCCCGCATCTCTTATCCATGTTATATTTGCTGTTTTTTCACAGCTCCTTTGCTTCCCATTTTATAATACTACATGAAAACTCAGATAGTTCTTGTTTCCGATTGACTCATTCTCTACAAAGATTTCTCCATTCCAACGTTTTATAATTTTCTTCGCATTATAAAGTCCAAGTCCATGATTTGTCTCATTGTCTTTTGTTGTAAATCCTCGTTCAAAGAACTGTCCAAGCGTTGTGATTGCTACTTTTTCATGCTGATTCTTAATAATAAAAATAAATCGATCATCCTTCGATGTCAGATAGATTTTAATCTCATGATTTTCATCATCACAAGCCTGAACGGCATTATCGATCAATGTTCCAAGCACTTCCACCAGTTCCATCTCCGGTACGTTTGTAAAGATTTCTTTGCTTCCTACAATCAGTTCCACCGAAATCTTCTCTGGAATGGAGGTCAACTTGCTATATAAAAATCCAGCTAATACTTTATTACTGATTTTTAGGAGTCCAAGATAGGAGTGATCCCGCTGCGTCACTAAAGAACGCATATACTCAGACTGAGCAGCTACTAACTCTTCATAATCTCCAATCGTCAGATGCATATTTAAGATTGCATTTAAATGATTATCGAACTCGTGCTGTCTGGCACGGATATCCCGAATACAGTCTTCCAATGGCTTGACATATAATTGATACATCTGTAATTCTTTTTCCTGCTTTGCATAAACCGCCATCTTTTGACGGAAGAACAGATAAGCGATCATAAGGATGATCAAGACAATCAAAACCATGACCAGAGTCTGTATGATCGTTACCCTATCCATGAATCCACCGCCTCATTTCTGTTTTATAGGTAATTCCAATCTCAATTGTATGAGACAGCCCTTTGATCTGAATCATCTGATTCACTGTATCCACGTAATCGATCTTATTCGTATTGACCACATACATACGATGACATTGAATAAACTGGTCCTTTGGTAGTTTCTCAAGAATCTGCTTGATGGAGATATACTTTAGATCCAAACTTTCTCCTTTTAGATAGAGTCGAATCCCCCTAGGAATTGCCTCAATACACAAAATCTCATCCACATTGATCCGGTAGTTTACCCCGTCCTTTTTTACTGTAACTTGTGGACTTTCTTTCTTAATATTGTTCTGAATCACCTTATCCAAAACTGATAAGATCGCATTCGCTTCATATGGCTTTGTGATATAAGAATAACATTGGGTTTCCCGATAAGATAATAATTCTAATTCCGTTGCCGACGTGATAAATACAATCGGTGTAAATGCATATTTACTAATTTCCCGTATCTTTTTCGCAAATAAAATCCCAGACTGATCCATCGTGTTGCTTTGATCTAGATTAATATCCAAGAAGAAGATATCTATCATCTCTTCCTTATGTAGCATATCCATTGCCTCGGAAAGGCTACGCGCAAAAAGAGCATGTATGCCCACGCGGTATCCTTTCATGATTGCTTCCAATGCTTTAATGCTTTCTCTACAATCTTCTAAAATCAATACAGTGGTCATACATGCCCTCACCTAACTAATGATTATTAATTAAAAATCTGTTGTAAAATCTGCTGTCTTAACCTCAGGTTTCTTAACATCAACTTTTTTTACTTCTTCCGTTTTATCATCATCTTTTGCTACTTCTGTAATGCTCTTTACTAATCCAGCAATTCCCTGAATCTCGGAAGGAATGATGATCTTTGTTGCTCTGCCATCTGCTGCTTTGGTAAATGCCTCTAAGCTCTTAATCTGAAGAACTGCACCACTTGGATCGGATTCATTTAACATACGGATACCATCTGCATTTGCTTTCTGAACTGCGATGATAGCCTCTGCTTGACCTTCAGCTTCACGGATGGTAGCTTCCTTCTTTGCTTCTGCGCGAAGGATCGCTGCTTCTTTTTCAGCTTCTGCTTCAAGAATTGTAGCCTGTTTATGACCTTCTGCAACAAGGATCGCAGATTTTTTCTGACCTTCAGCAATTAAGATCGATTCACGACGTTCACGTTCTGCTTTCATCTGTTTCTCCATCGCATCCTGAATTGCAGCTGGAGGAATGATGTTCTTTAACTCGACACGGTTAACTTTGATACCCCAAGGGTCCGTTGCCTGATCAAGAGATACTCTCATCTTAGTATTGATGATTTCTCTGGAAGTTAAGGTTTCATCCAGTTCCAGATCACCGATGATATTACGAAGGGTTGTTGCTGTTAAGTTTTCAATGGCCATGATTGGATTCTCAACACCATAAGCAAATAACTTAGGGTCTGTAATCTGGAAGAATACAACGGTATCAATTCTCATGGTAACGTTATCCTTTGTGATAACTGGCTGAGGTGGAAAGTCAACAACCTGCTCTTTTAAAAGGACACGTTTTGCCACCTTATCAATCAATGGTAATTTAAGATGAACACCTACACTCCAGGTCCCTTGATAACCGCCTAAACGCTCAACGATAAATGCCTGTGCCTGAGGTACGATTTTAATACAAGATGCTAAAATGATAAGTAATAGAACTACAACCCCAATAATTGCATATGTTTGTACCATAATTAATTCTCCTCCCGATATTTTGTTACGATTAATCTTACACCTTCAATGTTCACAATCTTCACTTTCGTTCCAGGTTCAATGATTTCGTCATCATTATAGCTTCGAACGGTCCAATCCTGACCATTTACACAAGCTTCCCCTGTCTGATTAGAATTATCGACCGTTTTCGTGATTTTAACCACTTTACCAATCAATCCTTCATAATTGGTCTTAACACGATTCTTGTTCAAACGTTTCATTGCAATCGGTCTTGTAAAAATTAAAAGAATTAGAGATACAATTACAAAGAGTACGATTTGAACTGCAATGTTAGCTCCACAAATTGCTGCGATAAATGCAACTAATGCTCCACCAGCAAACCAAATCGTCGTCAGACCTAAAGTGATGATTTCGATTAGTAAGAGTACAGCTAGACCGATCAGCCAATATAAAGCTATCATAAGTTCACCTATACGCTATAAGCATATCCTTTCTTTTTTTATTACTAACAGAATATACCTATTCGATTTTTATGACAATACTTTCTGCTTGAATCGTGCAAAATCATGCTTCAATATCAATCCATGACTCCTTCTGCTTTTCGTTCACATCATCCTTCATTATGCTGCTTTGTGGTGCATGCGAACTTACTATAATTGATTTCACGCATCTTTTCTTTGTCCAGCTCATAGAACTTCATCGAATACAAGCTAGTCAACCAACCAACGATTGGAACAATACAGTAACAGATGATTGCTACAAGTTTTAACTTAGGCGTCAGAGCATCATCTACCTGTGGAAGATGCTCTTTAAATCCGATCATTGCAACAACCACACCTACAAAGGCGGTTCCGAAAGCAGATACTACTTGATCGATCAGTGAGAACAAAGCTCCCATTAGACCTGGCACATAAAGTCCACTTCGAAATACTTCATAATCCGAACAGTCTGCTATCATTGGTACGACAATATTATTGCTAACAGATTTAGAACCATTTAGTAGGATAAAAATTAAAAAGAATCCAATCGAAATCGCATTTAAATTAAATCCTACCTTTGTTAGTTCCCCAAACATTAAAAGTCCTGTCATAATAATCTGGAATGCAATTGCAAACCACGTAAATGTCTGAAAGGCCTTTTTCTGTCCAAGCCGCTGAGCTACAATTACGCCGATTGTCACAACAATAAGATTTGGAATTGCAGTAACAAGTCCAATCGTTCCAGACAACTCGTAGTTCTTCATCATAATACCAAAGATAATGACACCAACGGTAATATTGCTATATACCATGGAGGTAAATTTATTAACAGATGCTGCGGTAACGAGCATTCTAATTGGTTTATTGTGTTTAATAACATTTATATAGTCTTTGGCATGAACTTTGACTGGTTCCCCTTCGGTACCAAAAAACTCTTGTCGATCCTTTTTCCATATCCCGATCACTGCTAATACAGTACATAGACCAGAGATGATCACAACCCACATGGTTAGCTCCTTGTAAAGCATTGGATTACGATAGGAACCTTCATACTTTTTCGTTAAAAAGGTCTGAACGTATAATGCGATACCTCCATATGAGGAAGTAATAAATAACGAATCAAAATACGTTGAAATTGGTCTGATCTTTGGGTTATTCGTCATTACTGTTTGACCTGCTTTTGCAGTTAACATCTGAAAGGTATAACCAATGACAAATACCACATAAATCACTACAAAAACAGGAAGTCGGAACCACTTTGGCACCATATGAGAAAAATTAAATAATAACAGCGAACTAACCGCCATTAAAAGGTTTCCGCCCACCATAAAAGGTCGAAACTTACCAAACTTACCTTGCGTACGATCTACTATATATCCGATGATTGGATCGATTAATCCATCAAATACTCGAAGTGCAGTCAGTACAATAGAAGTAAAAACAACTGTAAACCCAATAATTCCATTCACAAAATAAGCGGTATACTCCATCAAAGCAAGATATAAAGTTGCCGCTGCTGTATTTAGCGCAAATAACGCAATATTGAAGATACTAGAATTGTTATATCTTGGGTCTAATTTTTTCGTAGTAAAGATCATATGTCCCCCATGATTAAATTTACATATATAACAGATAGTAACATAATTGGACGTTATATGTCAAATTTGATATTTTTTTACATATATGTCAGTCTCATATACTACTCGTTATGTAATTATCACGTGACGATTCTTTCATCAGTTGAACATGCCTTAGTATTCCATTTTTATGCGGCTTGATTCATAATTTTTCCCAATGGTACTTCATACTTTATCTAAGTCTTACATATATTTCTTTAAGAGAATTAAAGCCGAACAAGAGGTGTTGTTCTATCCACTAGCTTGTTAAATTAAAGCAGCAGATTGGAGTTATAGATGCATTTTCATTCCTTATCAGTAAAAGAAACACTACAAGTCTTAAATGTAAATACGAAAATCGGACTAAGCGATGCCGAAGCAGAAAAGAGACTACAAAAGTTTGGAAAGAATGAGTTAGAAACTGTAAAAGGAAAAAGTCTGATTGCGCGTTTCTTTGCTCAGTTTTCTGATTTCATGATCATTGTATTAATCTGTGCCGCCTTAATTTCCTTTGGAGTATCTGTTATGCAAGGGGAAGCGGATTACGTGGATCCAATCATTATCTTTGCTATCATAATACTTAATTCGATCCTGGGTGTGATCCAGGAGGCAAAAGCCGAACGTTCTCTAGAAGCCCTAAAGAAGATGGCTGCTCCAAATGCCATTGTTCTAAGGAACGGGAAACAATGCTCCATTCCTTCCTGTAACCTAGTGCCAGGAGATGTTATTTTTCTGGATACTGGCCATTATGTTCCGGCAGATGCGAGACTGATCAGCTGTACAAATCTAAAAGTAGATGAATCCTCTCTTACTGGGGAATCCCATCCAGTAGAAAAAGAAGCGGATATTGTTCTAAAAGAGAATACCATGCTTGGGGATCGCAAAAATATGGTACCTTCTTCAGGAATCGTAACCTATGGTCGTGGTATGGCTGTTGTTACATCTACTGGTATGCACACCGAAGTCGGTCATATTGCTAAAATGATTATGCAAGATGATACTCCGGATACCCCGCTCCAAAAGAAGCTTGCTAAAACCGGTAAAGTCCTTGGTCTGGCTGCTCTTGCCATATGTATTATCATCTTCCTACTCGGAACGATTCAGGGCCGCGGAGCATTTGATATGTTCATGACAAGTGTCAGTTTAGCGGTTGCAGCAATTCCAGAAGGCCTTCCAGCCATTGTAACGATTATGTTGTCTCTTGGGGTACAGCGAATGGCAAAGAAGAATGCGATTATTCGAAAGCTCCCTGCTGTTGAGACCCTAGGCAGCGCAACCTTTATCTGTTCGGATAAAACTGGCACACTGACTCAAAATGTAATGACCATAACTGAGATTGCTTCCATCCAAGGAATCGAGAATGAACACAAACCTTTTGCTAGCCGAATCCTTGAAATGGCAGCATTATGTACCAATGCTCGTATGGAAGATGGCATGAAAGAAGCAATCGGTGAACCAACAGAAAAAGCTATTGTGATGGCAGCATATCGAAATCATATTGATAAGGCAGTTTTAGAGAACCACAAACCTAGAGTTCGTGAAATTCCATTTGATTCCTCGAGAAAACTGATGACGACTGCTCATAAACTAAAAGACGGCAAATACCTGATCATCACAAAGGGAGCCTATGATGTACTGATCAAACGTTGTACTCATGTGGATCGAGATGGTCAGGCAATTCCATGCTTACATAAAGAGCAGGCTCAACTCGAACATACCTGTCTTGCCATGACAGAAAAAGCTCTACGTGTTTTAGCGGTCGCATATAAGATTACCGACCGTTCCATTAATTATATGAAAGATGATGCCCTAGAATCTGACTTGACTTTACTCGGTCTGCTCGGCATGATCGATCCTCCACGAGAGGAGGTAAAAGCTGCTGTTGCTACGTGTAAAGCTGCAGGAATCACCCCAGTGATGATTACCGGCGACCATGTCTCAACGGCTTGTGCCATTGCAAAAACGTTAGGTATCCTGCCTCCTGATAGCAAAGAACTTGGTGCGATTACAGGAGAAGAACTCAACCGCTTATCCGATAAAGAATTACAGCAGAACATCTATAAATACCGTGTATTTGCGAGAGTTTCACCAACACATAAAGTGCGTATCGTAAAAGCATTACAAAAACGTGGGGAAGTCGTTGCGATGACTGGTGATGGTGTAAATGATGCCCCTGCTTTAAAAGCAGCAGATATCGGCTGTGCTATGGGACTTAGCGGTACCGATGTTGCTAAAAATGCAGCGGATATGATCTTAGCGGATGATAACTTTGCGACCATTGTTTCTGCTGTCAAAGAAGGCCGTGGTATCTACGATAACATTCGCAAATCCATCCATTTCCTTTTATCCAGCAACATTGGCGAAATTCTCACGATTTTCATCGCCATCTTGTTTGGCCTTCCTGCACCATTAGCCGCCGTACAATTACTTTGGATCAACTTAGTTACCGACTCGCTTCCTGCCATCTCCTTAGGTGTCGAACCTGCTCCGGATGACATTATGTTAAAGAAGCCAGTCTCTCAAAAGAAAGGTATGTTTGCTGATGGACTGATCTTCAAAATCATATTTGAAGGTGCCATGATTGGTTCATTAGCTCTGATAGCCTATGTGAAAGGCGGTCAGACCATGTGCTTTGCAGTCCTAAGCTTATCTCAGCTCTTCCACGCATTTAATATGCGTAGTGAGCACTCCATCTTAAAAATTGGACTTTTCACCAACATGAAAATGGTAATCTCCTTTATAGTATGTACTATCATGCAAGTAAGTGTAATCTCCATCAAATCTTTAGCTAGTATATTTAAAGTTACACCACTATGTCCAGACCAATGGTTCACAGTCTTCGCTTTATCGATTGTCCCAATCATTATCGTAGAGCTTCAAAAGGCATGCAATCGTGGTTCTTCGAACAATTAGCTGTAAGAGTGAAAAAAGGAAGAGTCGTATGGTAAATAGCTGTAACAGAAATAAAAGAAGAGTTTGAGGGTAAATGAATTCAATTGATCCTGTAGACTAGATACTTTTTTGTGTGTCTAATCTACAGGACCTATTTTTAAGTCATATTTTCCTCGAACTCTTGTTTATTTTGGACTTTTTTTATTTAGACTTGTTTCTTACGAGGAAGTCTGTTTTGGAACTTTTTTGCCAATTTCTTGGGCCCTGGGCACAAACTTTTGGCTTCCTGGGTACAAACTTCTTTCCTTTGGAACTTTTTCGCTTCTTCTTTGGGCCCTGGGCACAAAATTCCAGCTTCTTGAGTACAAAACTCTTGGCCTACAATCTTATGATTAACAGTAGACACTACCGAATAAAACACACATAGCAGCTTTCTACCTTCTAGATATCTTTCGACGTCCAGCCAGCTTCACTCAGTTCCATAAATAAATCATATATCGGTTTATTTACTTTCATAAGGCGGATTGGCTTACATTCGAGATTGAGAAGACAATGCTCACTTCTACCAGTCGTTCGAATTACTTGCGTTTCTTTATCACGAACAACATATTCCATGGTGAACTTAATTCCATTAAATGAAGTGACTTTAATAGCGATTTCTACCACGTCCTGATAACGAACCATCGACTTGTACTCGGCCGTAACGCTAAGTACTGGGCTCATGATTCCCTCCTCTTCCATTCTCTTATAACTGAATCCTACCTGTTCTAATAGCTCCGTTCTGGCTTCTTCAAACCATCGGATATAATTCGAATGATGCACACAGCCCATCTGATCTGTTTCATAATACTGTGCCTTATGTTCGTACACTTTCACCTTATCCATAATCCCCATAATTATCGTTCCCCTTTGATTTTATACTGAGCACGTTCTCCACCGATAAACTTCGGTCTTGTTCTTGCACATACCAAATTTGCCTCGCCAATCTTCTTTACATTTAAACGAACCGGTACAGCAACTGCTTTCAGATGCATTCCGATCAAAGTATCCCCGATATCCATTCCTGCATGAGCCTTTATCTCTTCAACTGCAACTGGCTCTTTCATATTAGCATAGGCACAAGTTGCAAAAGACCCACCTGCATGTGGGTGTGGAACCACATTAACTTCCTCGTAACCATATGCTCTACGAGCTTCTTCTTCAAGAATAATACAGCGATTGAGATGCTCGCAGCATTGAACCGCCAAGTAAATATTATGTTCCTTTAGAATTGGACTAATTCCTCGATATACAGCTTCTGCAGCCTCCATTGCGGAATTGGTACCGATCTTAGATCCCATAATTTCGCTGGAGGAACATCCAATCACTAAAATCTGATGCTCCTTAATTCCACTAACTTCGATTAATTCGGTTATCGCGCGTCTTGCACTTTCTTCTATTTCATTTATCATTATCTTCTCATCCTTTCTTAGTTAAAAATTGTCTATCGTATGTTTGACAGATATTATAACACAAAATATCATTTACGTTAAGCAAACTTAATATGAATTAACTCAATGATTCATTCAAAAAACATTCTAGTTTCCCAAAAAATCTCTTCTTACAGTCAAAAACAAGGGCCATCACAAAATTGCGTTTTGCAACAGTCCTTGTCATTTATGATAATCTAGTGTAAAATGAATATGAAAGGGGCATTCATATGAATCATACAACAGAACCATATTCACCGATTCTTCCATACGATGTTACATACGGTGAAAACTTTAAAATCTATGACAATACGAAGTATGTCCAAGACAAAGCGCTCTGCGGTGGAGAAGATTCAATCCGCATGATCAGCGGCAATGTCTATAAATACTATACTGTCCAACTGATCGAACCATGTAAAATAGGTGGTTCAGAAACTAACTAGATTTTAACTATTTTAAGACTTTAAATGCTTTTTTGCCTGGGTAAATTGCAGACATACCAAGCTCTTGTTCAATACGAAGCAATTGATTATATTTTGCTACGCGATCACTGCGGCTTGGTGCGCCAGTCTTTATCTGACCTGCATTCATAGCAACTGCAATATCTGCTAAGGTTACATCTTCGGTTTCACCAGAACGATGAGATACGATTGCCGTCCAGTTCTGATTCTTTGCCATCTCAATCGCATTTAAGGTTTCGGTTAATGTTCCGATCTGATTAAATTTAATTAATACGGAGTTTGATACATTCTCTTTGATTCCTTTTGTGATTCGGTTTGTATTAGTAACAAATAAATCATCACCAACCAGCTGAATTCGGTTTCCTAGACGTTTCGTCAATTTCGCCCAGCCTTCCCAATCTTCTTCTGCTAAACCATCTTCTAAAGATATAATCGGATATTTATCACATAAACCTTCCCAATAATCGATCATTTGATCAACGGTCTTCATTTCTCCTGACTTCCAGAAAAGATAATAACCTTCTTTTCCTTCTTTTTTTGCTTCCTCGTACATCTCTGTTGCTGCTGCATCCATTGCGATATAGAATTCACTTCCAGGAGTATATCCAGCTTGTTTGATTGCTTCGACGATATACACTAATGCTTGTTCATCCGACTCGAATTTAGGAGCGAATCCACCTTCATCACCAACAGCGGTTACATAACCATCTGCTTTTAAAAGTTTCTTAAGGGTATGGAAAACGGTCGTGCTCTTTTCCAAAGCATCACTAAATGTTCTTGCGCCAACTGGCATGATCATAAATTCTTGTATATTTAAACTGGAATCTGCGTGCTTTCCACCATTGATGATATTCATCATAGGAACAGGCAAAGTTCTAGCGTTGGTTCCGCCAAGATACTGATATAATGGCAACCCACAGGAAATAGCGGCTGCTTTTGCATTCGCTAGACTTACTGCTAAAATCGCATTTGCTCCGAGATTTCCCTTATTTACGGTTCCATCTGCAGCAATCATAGCAGCGTCCACTTCAACCTGATTAAATGGATTTCTTCCAATGATAGCTTCTGCTAACTCGCGTTTTACATGTTCCACTGCTTTCTTTACGCCATTACCCATATAACGATTTTTATCGCCATCTCTTAATTCAACTGCTTCAAAAGCGCCTGTGGATGCACCAGAAGGAGCTGCTGCTCTACCAATGCTGCCATCACTCAATAGAACTTCTGCTTCAACCGTAGGGTTACCTCTAGAATCCAAAATCTCTCTACCTTTCACTTTTTCAATACTTACCACATGCTTCATACTACTCTCATCCTTTCTTCCAACATTCGCTGTCTATGCTATTTCATAAAAAGCAAGATAACTTCTTATAGATTTTATTAATAACCCTAAATGACTCGATTTATACAGAAAAAAAGAGACTGTTGGTTAATAACCAACAGCCTTGCTGAGATTTCTTATCTTGAATAGAAGCAATGACATCCAAGTACGTAATATTTCTTATAGCTTGAGTAATCAGCAGTATTTTTCATACGAAAATACATGTAATCACCTATGTTATTATTGCCTGCAAGTGCTTCAATTGCGGCTCTTTTATTACTTTCTGTAACTCGTTTCGCGAACTTCTCAATTCTACCTGAGTTTGCTCCTGAAAATTGACCAGGTGCATATACTACAGATTTAATTGTTTTACCCCAGTAACCATCTAACATACGATTGATTACAACATTAGCAACTGCTAACTGTCCTTCATAGGACTCTCCGCCAGCTTCCATCGCTACTACTGTTGCTAATAGCATAATCTCTTCATCGGATACTGTGATTGCTGCACGATTCGTAGTCTTTGGCTTATGCTTCTTTGCCTCTGCTAATGCTTTTGTTGCAGCTTCTTTTTTCGCTTCTTCCGCTTTCTTAGCTTCTTTTTTCGCTTTTTCTTCTTCCTCTATGCTTACTGCAGTTTTCAAAGTAAATTTTGTTTCCACAAATTCTTTGGAAATGTAAGCAAGTTTTCCATCTTTATCATACAGTACTGCAACCCACTCTTCATGATCCATCTCTGGAACATGAGTAAATTTCGTACCACTTGTTGCTTTACTTAAAACATCACTTTCTGTTGTAGGTTTTGTTCTAACATTAACAGAACCTGCGGTTACTATTGCTTGGAATGCATCTAAGCTCTTTGCAACGGTTACGGCCTGATCGTCAAAATACAGATATTCGTTACTTACATAACCCTCAACCGAACCTGATTTAATTTTTGTCCACTCATTTCCACGTTCTAATATGACAGCGTAAGAGTCTTTGTAAAGTTTTCCGACCACTTCTGCATTGGAATCGGCTTTACTACGAATATTTAAAAATTCATTCACCTTTGGAAGTACTTTGTTAAATGTAAATGCTGGTTCTGATACACTTAATGTTGAAGTAATAATTTCTTCAACAGATTCGGACACTGCACTATGAACCGTTTCATCATCAAGCGCGAGTTCCTGAGTAAGATCTTCCTCTGCATCTAATTGAGCATTTTCTTCTTTGATGCTAATTCCTGTTTCTTGTTTTATTAATCCTTTTGCTTGAACATCCGCATCTGATGTTTCTGTTGTAGCATCAAGATTAGTTTGAGCAACTGCTAAGTATAGATCATTAATCTCATCAACTGATTCTACTGCTGTAGCACCTGCAGCTACTTCAACTGATACCTTCTTAGCTTCTCTTTTAGTTATGTAGATTGACATTCCTACAATGGTAAACAAAAGTGCGAAGCTGACGATAAAAGCTGTTGTAACTTTGTTTTTTGTTTTCATATTCTTACCTAATTCCTTTCGATGTGATTTCTTCACGATATTGTTACATTCATGAAGGAACTATCTCATAATTATTACAGAAATATTACAAAAACAATTTTACCAAATAATAAACTTTTTGTCAACCTTTGGTACAAACCCTGTATTTTCAAGGCTTGTACCACTTTTTTCTGATCAGTCTTTTACAAAATTCGCATACTGTAAATGGGAAATTCCTTCTCCATATGCCATAACAAATGGGGTGGAAATTCCATTTGGCTTACTAGTAGCAGGAATTATCACTTCAAAGTGTTCGATTTCAAAGTCTTTTGCGAGTTTTTTCATCACGAGTTTGAGCTGATTTAAACCTAGGCTTGTCTCTTTTATATATAATACTTTATGTTCAATACTGTAATAATAGAACAAGCTTCCCGCTTCATTGCCCATTTTTACTTTAACAGCCTTTCCCCCACAGAGTTCATACTCTCGAATCAGATAGTCTAACGCTTGGATATCCCATTCCACAAAACCAAGCATTCGAAAAGCCTGCTCTCTCATCTGATACAGATCAGATGCGGATAACGATTCAAACTGTATCTCTTGACTACATTCTTCCTCACAAGAACTTCTACTATTCTCAGAATCCAAGGTCTCATCAACTACTTCATTTACACCAATAGAAACTACCTTTTTCTCACAAACAGTTTTATAACCAAACTTCGCATAATAGTCAAATAGCCCTTGGGAAGCTGGCACTAAAAACACAGCATCATACTCATTTCCAACTCGTTTTTTGATCTCATTCATTAATTCAGAGGCAAGTCCCCTGCCTTGATAAACTGGATCGGTTGCAACGGCATAAACATATCGGAGCTGATACGTAGTATCACCTGCTGCCAGCTTACCAGGAACAAGAGTAACCATGGCAGCCGGAACACCATTTACGGTGTTGACCAATGTCTCGACCTGCGGGAAACGTTCCCTATAATAAAAATCAATATATTCATCTTCATCATGAAAACAATTTTTCCAAATTTCCTTTAATCTTGGTATCATCTTAAGTCTAGCAGCTTCAATCATATTAACCTCTTTTAGTCGCTTTATATTTATCTAAAAGTATCTCTGGATAATAAGAAAGCTTTGCCTTACGTAAGCCTTCTTCGCCAAGATCTTCTTCTCGGTTTACATATTCATAATCCTGACACTCATGAAGCACAAACTGTTGATTGATCATTGGGTAAGCACCCTGAATCTCCGAAAATGCCTTTTCGATATGAATCACAAACGTATTGTCACTAAGTGGCTCACCAATCGTATATGCAACTACTTCACCGTTTAAACGTAACAAACCACCGACTAGATTTAGCGCTTTAAAATGACGGAACGCTTTTTTCACGGCACATGCTTCATGTTTTAATGAGATATTATCTAAACAATTATTATTTTCGCACCATTTACGGTTCATCTCAAGACAGTCTTTCATATTTTCTTCTGTTAACTTTTCATACTGCCAATCTTCGTTATCCTTAAATCTTGCAATATGATTACGCTTTCCATGAAGCTTCTTACCAGAAAGCTTAGACAACTTTTCAACAGAGTAAATATAATCGCTATCATCTCTTGAAGTCGTAATTTCGAACTCTCCTGGACAGATTAAATCCAATAAAGTCACATGTTCTGCTAACATTCCTTTCATAACAAAAGGAACGTTTCTCTCTTTTGCATCCTCTTCCAATAAACGAATTACTTCTGCTAGATTACCTTCACCAATTGGGAACCCATAAATGACTTCCTCCATCCCACTTCTAGTGCAATAAAAACCATTTACATTCGCAATCTCCAACTGATACTGCGTACCCCAGATATAGTTATTTACAAAGGTATACTCACATCCCATTAGATTTGCTTTCTTTAATATTGCCTCAATCCATTCTCTGTCACTTAGTTCTATTGCTCTAAAATTTATCATAAAATACCTTTCTATTATCGTTATCTATTACTTATTGTTACGCCTGTCAATTACTTATTGTTACTCTTATTATTACTCAAACATATCAAAATATCCCGTCGCACATTTCCACACAAAGCCAATAAGTTGCACGCCACATTTTCTAATGTTACTACAAAATCCATAATTTCCAAGAAGCATTTTTTACCATTTTCGAATTTTTACCGATTATTCATATCATATTACTATGATTTAACCCCATCCTTTTCATACACTATCCCCCAAACCACCCGAATTCCCAATACCCCTCTCACTCAAAAATGGCTTATAAAACCATCTCTACTAAATAAAAAAGAAATCTATATGTTTTATCAACAACCGACATTCTGCTACAATCTTTTCCCATCACAACACTCACATTTTTTCACCTATCATCTGAAAAACCAGGCAAAAGTCCTCTGAAAAACAGCTACAATATTGCATTTTTCACTCCACAACTATACCGAAAAAAAGGAAGATGACTTTTGCCGTCCCCCCTTCAATGACTGGGAAACAAACGAGAGCGCTGCGAAAACATGCAGCACTCTCGGGGTGGGAATTATAATTTCTTTTGGTTTACTCGTACATCAAAGCCCTTGCGGGTTAACGCTTTTATGATTTCATCAAATTCCTCTGTCTCAACTCTTACGAAAATCTCCTGTAAGCCCATAGTTTCTGTATTGATGATTACGATATTCTTGATGTTACCATTATGTTTTGCGATCGTTTCGGCGATCTTAGCCAATGTACCCTTATAATCATAAGAGTAAATTGTAAATGTATCAAAATCCTTACCAAATAATTTCTGGTATTCTTTAAATATTGCCTGTTGTGTTACAATACCAACCAACTCTTCGGCCTTATTTAAAACAGGTATAAATCGGAACTTAGAAGCAATGAAAATTGCAGCAGCCTCTTCAATCGTTGTGTCCTCCGATACACTAACTAGCTTCGTACGCATGAACTCACTAATTTTACGCTGCAAAAATTCTTCTTTTGTCCCATCATAATTTCTGAAATACTCTTCAAAAATATGCTGTTTTGATAAAGCACCAATAAATACTTTTTTATCAACTACCGGCATGGATAATAACTGATGTTCATCAATGATTGCAAGTGCCTCCTTGATTGTGTTGTCAACCGAAATGCACTTCATATCTACATACGGGATCATAATCGCTTTAACTTTCATAATTTGCTCCTATCTGCCTACAATAAATTGCAGGACTTCGTATTGCCATAACCTGTTGTTATCTTAATTATAATAATCTCGCCTGGAAAATGCAAGTTGAACTTGAAATATCTAGTAAAACAAGATAACATATACAAAAGAATAAATATACATAGAAATGAGGTAACTAATATGAAACTTTGGGGCGGTCGCTTTACAAAAGAAACAAATCAATTAGTACATAATTTCAATGCATCTATTTCCTTTGATCAAAAATTTTATGAACAGGATATCAGAGGTAGCATTGCACATGTTACAATGTTAAGCAAACAGGGGATTCTGACAGAAGTTGAAAAAGACCAGATTATCGCTGGATTAAACAGCATAAAAGAAGATATTGAAAATGGCTCCTTAACGATAGATGGAACTTCAGAAGACATTCATAGCTTTGTCGAAGCAAATCTAATTGATCGAATCGGTGATACTGGTAAAAAGCTTCATACTGGCAGAAGTCGTAACGATCAAGTTGCTTTGGATATGAAACTTTACACACGCGATGAGATTGTTGCAATCAAAGAATTAGTAAAAGACTTACTTTCCGAACTCCTTGTTCTGATGAAAGCTAATCTCCATACTTATATGCCTGGTTTTACCCATCTTCAAAAAGCTCAACCAGTTACTCTAGCCCATCATTTAAGTGCATACTTCGAGATGTTCCGCCGTGACTATGACCGTTTAGGAGATATCTATAAGAGGATGAATTACTGTCCACTTGGAGCTGGTGCCCTTGCTGGAACTACATATCCATTAGACCGTGCCTTTACCGCACAACTACTCGACTTTGCTGGTCCGACCTTAAATAGTATGGATTCCGTATCCGATCGTGACTACATCATCGAGCTATTAAGTGCTCTTTCCACAATCATGATGCATTTAAGTCGTTTCTGCGAAGAAATCATCACTTGGAATACGAACGAATATCAATTTGTTGAAATTGATGATGCATATTCCACAGGAAGTTCTATTATGCCACAGAAGAAGAACCCTGATATCGCAGAATTAGTTCGTGGTAAGACAGGACGTGTCTATGGAGCATTAGTATCAATTCTGACAACAATGAAGGGCCTGCCTCTTGCTTATAACAAAGATATGCAGGAAGATAAAGAGCTGACGTTTGATGCAATTGATACGGTAAAAGGATGCATCAAATTGTTTACTGGTATGATCTCAACGATGAAGTTCAACAATGAGGTCATGGCGAAGAGTGCTATGAACGGATTTACAAATGCTACCGATGCTGCTGATTACCTTGTCAATCACGGTGTTCCATTCCGTGATGCCCACGGAATCATCGGTCGTCTTGTTTTAACTTGCATTGATAAAAAATGCGCCATTGAAGACTTATCACTTGAAGAACTAAAAGCGATATCTCCAGTATTTGAAAATGATATCTACGAAGCAATTTCCTTAAAGACTTGCGTAGAAAAGAGAAATACAATCGGTGGCCCTGGTGATCTTGCAATGCAAGAAGTAATCAAAGCCTGTGAAGAATTCCTTGCATAATAGAAAAGAAGACTGTGAAAAACTGCCTAAGTGTTGAACAAGCGAGTGAGGGAATCACATAAGAATTTGGCTACCTTTCCCTATCGGCCGGACTAAGCCAAATTCTAATGTGATTCCCTCACTCTTTCCTCATCTTTTATTTTTGCAGTTTTTTCACAGTCTCCTTTTTGTATGTTCCTATTCTCGATCCGGGTCTTTCTTCCAATAAACATAAGATAGATAGATTAAAATAAGTACCACAAGGATGAATCCAAATGCTGCAAGGATAATGAGCATTGTGCTCTCAAAGACTCCTCCAGCAATCAATAATAAACCAAAGATTGCCTATTGTGATCAATGCCACACCAACGATGCAAGGAAACAACAAACCAGCATTAAGATCTGGCTTTATCGCAGTTGCAATGGATATCCATTGTACTGCAACAAGTAAGTATACACATACGATAACCGAAATACGATTCCCTTTTCTCGTTGTGTATAAGTTTTTTCTTGTAGCTAACAAAAGATAAAGAAGCATTGGTGCCGCACTAAGCAAAAATACGATTTCTTTTGGTGCTTCCCTATCAATGTTCCAGTTGATGTCCCAATGAATTGGTACTGGATTCTTTATAAATAAATAACTGATTTTTCCTATGTGTGATCTTCTTCTCGCTCATCCGTCTTCTTGGATACGTCAAAAAACCACTTCACCATATCCTGAAATACGGTTGTATTTAGCGAATATACGATATTCTGACCCTTTCGAACATCCGAAATCAATTCGGCACTTTTTAAGATGGATAAATGATGACTAATGGAAGGCTTTGTTATATGAAAGTAATCTGCAATTTCACCAGCATTTTTATCACCACTTGCAAGCAATTCTAGTATCTTTCTTCTTGTTGGATCTGCAAGAGCTTTAAAAACATCGTTCACCTAATCACTCCCTATAATTTAGCAATAATTCTATCTGCATTCTTGTCTAAATAACTCTGTAGAAGTAAAGAAATTACAACAACGAGAATAAGTGTTATACATGAAATGATATTAAAATCAATCTGCTGTAATACAATCGCAAATACGACCGGCAGCCCCACGGTCAATAGAGAACTCATCGTAGCGATCATAGAAGCTGCACTTTGTTTTACAACAACCGTTTCATTCTTCCATTCCAGTATTGGGAACTTCAGATTAATGAATAAACCATATACCGCACTAAAGTAGCAATAAGCAACGGTTAGTAACAACGTTAAGACTGCTTGGAATCCCGTGGATTGGAATTTAATCATCAAGGAAACTGTGGTAATTACTGCAACAGGAACTGTCATACTTATATGAAATAATACTTTTGAGTGAAGTACCGTAGAAGCTTTGATTGGTGCTGACTTTAAGATCCACAGATTCTTACCTTCTAGCGAAATTGAGCTTGCCGAGATAGCACACATCCAGGTTGTAAATGCAATTCCATAAGGCAAAAAGTTTCTGATCATAGTCGCAGCTTCAGGAGTATGAACAATCATCTCAATCTGCTCGATCTTCGCAACATGAATTCCTACTGCTGCAATCAGTAATAGTACAAGGGCAAATCCTGTATTAAATACATAGATGTTACAAGTAAAGTAGCGCTTTGCTTCTTTCTTATATAAAGCTTTTAATACACTACTTTGAGACATTTCTTTCATCTTGTACTTCGTACCGGAATGAACTGCACCAATTACGGTATTTAACTTTTTAAAACATTTTCCTAACAAAACTGAGAATCCTACAAACGCTAGGATCGAAGTAAGGATAAACAGTGCGAAGTAGATAAAGTCATACTTAACAACTCCATCAAAAAACCAGCGTGCAAGCGGATAAATAGAGATCATCTGATCTCGGAACATCGTTCCCATTTGAACGAGTTGTTCATCACTCTTCGTATTCAACATTGTAAATAAGTAAGCGACTAAAACTGCCAACATAACTACGATATTTACAATATTACTATATTTAAAATGACTGCTGATATATCCAATAATAACACCAATGATAGACGCAAGAATCATTGGAATTAATGGAATAAAGATTAATGCGATAAATGCATATACATAAAAGATTGGATTTGGATTAGCTAACATTCCATATACAACATAACAAGGTGCCATAAATCCTACAACAAATACCATATTGATAATGTAAAGCTGTAGTAAACGACTTGCAACAATATAAGATGCTTTCACTGGCAAGGACATTAGCATATCATAATCCTTAAATCCAAATAAAATCCCTTTTGCTTTGTAGATAGAAGTAATTAAAGTGAGGATACAAGTTGCTGCCATAAAGAACCCAGGCAGTACATCAATTTCTCCCATCTGCTGCATTGCCTGCCCCATGGCATATCCATAAGCTCCAGAAATAAATGCAAATAGTGCTGCACCTAAAAATAGTATTGTTGCTGCACTCATATTCTTTTTTCGATCTTTTTTACGACCAAAATTCAGAAAATCTAAAGCGGATCCAAGCTGCATCCGTGTTAAAACTAAAATTTGTTTCATGGCAGCCTCCTATTCATTCACCAGTTCAAGAAATACTTCTTCCAGACTCTGCTTTCCAATAACATCTTCGGTTCTTCCAGATTCAATTAATTTTCCACCTTTAATGATTGCAATCTTGTTACAAAGTTTTTCAGCGACTTCCAGAACATGAGTTGAAAAAAAGATTGCTGATCCATTCGCGCACATCTCTTTCATTATCTGCTTCAGGCTATGTGCTGCCTTTGGATCTAGCCCAACAAATGGCTCATCTAACACCATAAGTTTTGGTTCGTGAATCAAAGCGGAAATGATCGCTATTTTTTGTTTCATACCATGGGAATACGAAGCAATCGAGTCTCCCAGGTTTGATGTAATCTCCATCAGATCAGAATATTTTTTGATACGATCTTCTCGATCTTTTTTCGATACTCCAAAGAGATCGCCAATAAAGTTTAGATACTGAATGCCTGTGAGATGCTCATATAAATCTGGATTATCAGGGATATATGCCATCTTCTGCTTACATCCAACCGGGTCTTTTTGAATGTTGACCCCATCGATTTCAATCGTTCCTTCTTCGAAATCTAATACTCCAACGACTGCTCGAAGTGTCGTTGTCTTTCCAGCCCCGTTATGACCGATAAAACCATAAATATCTCCTGCCTCGACTTCAATGCTTAAATTGTCAACGGCCTTCTTATTTCCCTTATAAATTTTCGAGTAATTTTTAATGGATAACATAATAAACCCTCCTATTCTGATCTATTACTAACTTAATCTTTCCTTATTTAAGTACATCTTAAGCATCACCCTTTTATGTATGGGCTGTATATTGATATTTAGACATTTATCTAAATGTTTAAATCCAATATATTCTGTATCTTCCAATTTGTCAACAATATTTGGTCTTCCTAATGTGATTTTAATAAATAAAAAGTTGAGTATCGCTTTAGCAATTATTTTATTACTAAAGCGATACTCAACTTTTTATTATCTAATACGCTTAAATTCATAGCTACTTTAAGAATCCATTGACGATCTGAGCTTCTGCTTCCTGCTCGGTCAAGCCTAAGGTCATTAACTTAATCAGCTGTTCTCCTGCGATCTTACCAATAGCAGCTTCATGAATCAAGCTGGCATCAATATGATTAGCAGTAAGTTCTGGGATTGCAGTCACACAGCCGTGATCCATTAAGATCGCATCACATTCTGTATGTCCCATACATTTATTATTTCCATTTATTCTTGATAAAAAGATCTGATGGGATTCGTTCTTTGCAACGGAGCGAGAAACAACATTAGCGCCGCAATCCTCACCATTTAAATCGACTACAAAATCTGTCTTTGCAAACTGTTTTCCATGAGTCATAATCTTTTCTTTGATGACTAAAGTTGCTTTATCTCCTAAGGTTGCTCGTGTTGTACGAACGGTAGAATCTACACCTTTGATCTGAACGGTATCCATCATCATATAACCGCCTTCGTCGATTTCTACGATTGTTTCCGGATTTAATACACGTTCGCCTGTGCCATCGCCACTTCCATAATGCTTTTCTACATATTTTACTTTGGCATTCTTCCCAATGTGGAAGCTATGAATTCCATCATGCTGGGACTTTTGATCTCCGCCATTATGAATACCACAACCCGCAACAATCGTTACATCACAATCTTCACCAATGTAAAAATCATTGTATACCATATCCGTTAGACCGCTTTGGCTTAAAACAACTGGAATATGAACACTTTCATTCTTTGTACCTGGTTTGATGATGATATCAATTCCTGGTTTATCTGTTTTTGTTACAATGTCAATGTGCTCTGTCGTTCTACGTCCTGCACCTTCTCCATTTACTCGAAAATTATATGCCCCCTGTGGAACTTCGTGGAGGTCTGCAATTTGTGCTAATAACTCTTTCTGTATTGCATCCATGATTTATGCCTCCCCCTGATAGAATTTACAATTTGGATTTTCTCCTAAAAGCTTTGGTAGAATCTTGTCCTTTTCATCGGCATCTACGATCTTTCCATCAGCAATGACAACAATCTGATCTGCTATATTAAGTATACGTTCCTGATGAGAGATTATGATTATAGAACCCTGAATCTCCACATGCATTTTTTCAAATACGCGGATTAAATTATTAAAGCTCCATAAATCGATTCCAGCCTCTGGTTCATCGAATACTGAGATTCTCGTTTTTCTTGCTATGATCGTTGCAATCTCAATACGTTTTAACTCACCACCGGATAGAGAAGCATCTACTTCACGATTGATATAATCTTTGGCACATAAACCAACCTCGGATAAATACTCACACGCCTTTGCCGTACTGATATTCTTTCCGGCAGCTAATGTGATCAAATCCTTTACGGTAATTCCTTTAAAACGCACTGGCTGCTGAAATGCAAATCCAATGCCCATATTGGCACGCTCTGTAATACTTAAATCTGTAATATCCACACCATCTAAAAGAATCTGTCCTGAGCTAGGTTTTTCAATTCCTACGATGATCTTTGCAAGTGTCGATTTACCGCCACCATTTGGGCCAGTTATTGCGATAAACTTATTCTCATCAATCGTCAGATTGACATCTTTTAAGATGTCTTTGTTGGTGGTACCTGTTACTCCAAAGTTAATATTGCGTAATTCTAACATTGTTCTCCTCCCAGTTTGTGAATCCAACGGATGGCCATATCAATCCAATCCTGACATTCTACAAATACTTTATTTCCTTTTTCATTCTGCGTTTCTTCATTTGCTAATGCTAATCCATGTCCACCGTGTGGATACATATGAAATTCTGTTGAAACCTTATGCTTTCTTAAAGCGGATACAAATAATAAGGAGTTTTCAACCGGAACCGATGCATCCTCGAAAGTACTCCAGATGAATACAGGTGGTGTCTGTTCGGTAACCTGTGTTTCCAAAGAAACTTGTGACCACAAGTTTTCGTCTTCACCCAGTAAATGCTCAAACGACCCACGATGTGCAAACTCACCAGAAGTTATGACCGGATACCCTAGAATACAACCATTTGGTCGTACCTGTTCCTTCGTTGTATTTAAAGTTTTCGCGATAAACTCCTGATTCCAATGGCATGCGAGATTCGCTGCCAGATGTCCACCTGCAGAAAAACCACTGATGATTATCTTAGAATCATCAATTTCCCATTCTTTTGCATGCTCACGTAATAATTTTACGCTACTTGCTAATTCTAATAATGCAACTGGATAACGCACTGGAGCAACATGATACTTTAATACAAATGCATGAAATCCCGCTGCAAGATATCGCATCGCAATTGGTTCTGATTCCCGATTGGACAAATGACTATAACCACCGCCTGGGCATATAATCACTGCAGGTCGTAAATAATTCATTCCTTCTTTATGCCGATTATCAAGGCGATAACATTCTAGTCTTGCAGGAGTATCTAAAGAATACCCATCTATTTTTAGATTAATAACTTCATAGATCATTTAGTTCAATTCCCCCCTAAGGTTAACATAGGAAATCCTATTATTCTCTTTTTCTGTATGTAATAATACGAACATTGACAGTATATCATAGTCTTCTTGATTTTTCCACCCGAAATACTGCAAGAATGTTTTTGCTATATCATTTACAGAAATTAGTAAATATTGACACCCGATATCGTTCCTAGTATAATAAAAATGTATACGCTTTATTTGTAATACAATAATTTTATTTTTAAGGAGATGATTTATTGGACCCCAGTGTCGCCACGAAGCTAATCGTGTTACTTATCTTATTAGCATTATCTTCATTTTTTTCATCAGCAGAAACGGCCTTGACTACCGTCAATAAGTTACGTATTCGAACCATGGTTGAGGAAGGTGTCAAACGAGCAAGTGTAGTAAGCAAATTAATTGAAGACCCAGGTAAAATGTTAAGTGCCATTCTAATTGGAAACAATGTGGTTAACTTATCCGCATCTTCTCTTGCAACATCACTTGCAATTGAGCAGTTAGGCAACAAAGCAGCTGGTATCGCTACCGGTATCCTTACCTTGTTGATTTTGATTTTTGGTGAGATTACACCTAAAACATTAGCAACAATTCATGCAGAAAAATTAGCACTTGTTTATGCACCGATTATTAATTTGTTGACTCAAGTATTAACACCAGTAATCTTTATTGTCAACAAATTATCCTTAATTCTATTATTGGCACTTCGTGTAGATCCAAAGAAAAAAACTGCTACAATGACTGAAAATGAGTTGCGTACGATTGTTGATGTCAGCCATGAAGAAGGTGTTATTGAAAGTGAAGAACGAAAAATGATTACCAATGTGGTTGATTTTGGAGATTCTCTTGCTAAAGACATAATGGTTCCTCGAATCGATATGGCTTATGCAACCATAGATATGACATATAGCGAACTACTTGAAGTATTTCGTGAAGAGAAGTATTCCAGATTACCCGTTTATTCCGAAGAAAAACTTGATATTATCGGTATTATCAATCTCAAAGATGTATTCTTTTTCCGCGACGATGAAAGTAAATTTCACATAAAAGATTATATGCGTGAGCCATATTATACTTATGAATTTAAAAAGACAAGCGAATTGTTAGGCGAGATGCGAAAAGATTCCATCTCCATGGCGATCGTCCTAGATGAGTATGGAGCTACCGCCGGATTGATCACAATCGAAGATTTGCTTGAAGAGATCGTCGGAGAAATTCGTGATGAATATGATGAAGATGAAGAAGATATCATCACTCAGATTGGTGACCATGAATATATAGCAGATGGTTCTGCAAAACTTGATGAAATTAATGAATACATGAATCTTAGACTGGAATCGGAGGATTATGATTCCATTGCTGGACATATCATTCACCTTCTGGATCATTTACCAGAGGAAGGCGAACAGATCAAAGAAAACAATGTTACATTTACAGTTTCAAAAGTTGATAAAAACCGAATTGATAAGGTTCACATCTTAATAGATCCAGAACCCAAAGATTACTAATAAAAGGCTGTGAAAACAGCAAAAGAGATGAGCATGAGAGGCGAGTAATCATAGTAGAATTTGGCTAAGTCCGGCCGAAAGGGAAAAGCAGCCAAATTCTTATGTGATTCTTCGTCACTTACTTTCATCTCTTATACTGTTTTTCACAGTCCTTATTTGGTTCTATTTAATTAG
>JAQXNU010000155.1 GCA_029098165.1 Clostridiales bacterium | reverse complement strand
ATAGCCAAGCTAGGATATACGTCCATGCTTGACTATTATCTAGTAGTCTATGAAAACTAAGGAACCGCCTTGGTACCGATCGGTATGCCAGGTGGTGGGAGAGGTCGGCTAATCAATTAATGGTTAGCCTCCTACTCGATTGTAGTTACCATGATAAGTAGGAAAATAATAGGAATTTAATCAAATATTAATAGTAATATGGAAAAAAACATGGTACACTAAAGTGGAATTTATGAAGGAGTAACAAGTATTAATGTATACAGAGAATGAAATTGTTAGAGTTGCTAAACGAGAGAATAATCAAAAAAGAAAATATTTAGTAGTAAATGTACTTCAGGGAAAACATGTTCCGGTACAGCCATCCAAAGCGTTAAAGATGTTTGGTGAACTTGCCAAGATCATCAAACGGACTTACGAAGGTGAAAAGTTACTCTTGATCGGATTTGCAGAAACAGCAACTGCAATAGGTGCAGCAATTGCAGCAAAAGTAGATTGTCATTACATACAGACGACAAGAGAAATTATAGAGAATGTAGACTATCTGTTCTTTTCTGAGGCTCATAGCCATGCAACGGAACAGAAATTAGTGAAAAATGACATTGCTAAGGTAATCAATCAGATAGATCGTATCATCTTTATTGAAGATGAAGTTACCACAGGAAATACGATTCATAATATCATCACTTTACTCCAACAGGAATATGCTAGTTCATCCATCAAATTTTCTATAGCTTCCATTATCAATGGAATGGATGACATTGCAGAAAAAAGATTTTTTATTGAGCATATCAATCTTCATTATTTAGTGAAAACTATAAATGCAGACTATGAAGAAGTATCGGAGCATTATAGAGGGGATGGAACTTATCATAAAGCGAATACAAATGATATCAACTTTGAATATTCAACAGAAATGTTACATGGTCTAGTAGATGCCAGAAGAGTTCATAAACGTGTGGAATATCAAAACGCATATCAAGAGTTATGGATGCAGATTAAGCAGAACGAAAAAGTGAATGATTCGAACAATAAGGATATTTTAGTTATCGGAACAGAAGAGTTTATGTATCCTGCTTTATATGTAGCATCAATGTTAGAAAGCGAAGGAAATAATGTTCGTTTTCATGCAACAACTAGAAGTCCGATTATGGTTGATTTAGACAAGAATTATCCATTGCATGAACGTTTTGAATTAAGAAGCTTCTATGATTCGGAGCGTATCACATATTTATACGATATAAAACAATATGATAAAGTCTTTGTCATTACAGATTCCAACAATAATCTGACCGCTGGTTGTAACAGTTTATTGAATGCGTTGAGATTGTGTGGTAATGAGAATGTGAAAGTAATAAGGTGGTGTGAATAAATGAGAAGTACTTATACAGAAGATGATGTGATTTTGTTATTAAAAGACATTACTGGACTAGTTAAACCACAGCCAACTCAAGAGAGAGAGCGATTGATTCAATCAGGAAGACACTATTGTGAGATGTTACCGATTGAGTATAGGCCATCCGAGAGATATATGCAGGCATATAAAGAAGCAATGCAAGTTTATTCAAAGCCGACAGCGCTTGCAATTGGTCGTTTGGCTGACAATATTGTGAAACAACGAGGAAAGGAAGTTGTCTTAGTTTCTTTGGCACGAGCTGGTATCCCAATTGGTATTCTTTTGAAACGCTACCTGAAGTGGAAATATCAGATCGACTGTAAACATTATTCAATTTCAATTATTCGTGGTAAGGGCATTGATCATAATGCCATGAATTATATTTTAGATCGACACAAACCAGAGCAATTATTGTTTGTAGATGGATGGATTGGAAAAGGAGCAATCCTTAAGGAACTAAAGAAAGATTTAGAAGAATTTCCAGGAGTGTCCTCTGAGTTGGCGGTAGTTGCGGATCCAGCAAATATTACACAACTTTGTGGAACTCATGAAGATATCTTAATCCCAAGTTCTTGTCTGAATTGTACAGTTTCTGGTCTGATCAGTAGAACATTTTTAAGAGATGATATTATCAAAGAACATGACTTTCATGGTGCGGTATTTTATCAAGAGTTAGAAGCAGACGATCTATCGTATCGGTTTATCGATGCTATCCAAAGTCAGTTTGAATTAGAGAACGATGATCCGAATGGGATGCCAACAAGCAATGGCGTTGATGAAGTAATGAAAATTGCAAGAGAGTATAAGATTGAAGACATCAATTTGATCAAACCAGGAATTGGAGAAACAACGAGAGTACTACTTCGAAGAGTACCATGGAAAGTGTTGATTGATAGAGAATACAAGAATGATCTGGCTCTGCATCATATTGTTAGATTAGCAGAGGAAAAGAACGTTCCGATCGAATATATCGGACTTAATAACTACAAATCATGTGGCATCATTAAGAAAATGGCAGATGCGTAAGGAGAACTTATGATTCGAGTTTGGTTTAACCATTGGTTTAGCACGGCTTATAATATCATAAACCTACTAAAAGAGGATGAAACAGAAATCATCGTAATTGGGAGCAATCAAAGAAAGCATTCTGTAATTCAGAATGCATGTGATGAGTGGTATGAGGAACCCGCACTGGATGGGGAGGAATATATTCACTTTTGTCTTCAGTTTTGTCAGGAACATCAAATCGATGTATTCATACCAAGAAGAAAACTAGTGGATATTAGTAAACATATCGAACAGTTTAAAAAAATAGGTGTCAAGGTTATGGTGGATCCGTATGAACGGATTCAATCTCTTAATAACAAAGAATTGGCTTATCAATTGTTTCAAGGTCATCCAAGAATAAAGGTTCCTGAACATATCATTGTTAGAAGCGTAGAAGAGTTTCAAAAGGCATACGATATTTTAAGCAAACAATATGAGAAAGTCTGCTTTAAATTAGTTCAGGATGAAGGTGGAATGAGTTTTCGAGTGATTGATAACTCAGTTGACATAGCCAATGCATTGAATGTATATCCGAGTACAAAAATCTCATTGAAGGTAGCATTACAGGCGTTAAAAGAAAGAAAAGAGTTTAAAGAGATTATGATGATGCCATATCTACCTGGTTATGAGATTAGTGTAGATTGTTTAAAGACAGTAGATGGCATTATTGCAGTGCCAAGGAAAAAAGGTCCGTCAAGAGATGAAAGTATTGAATTTGATGAGGATATCTTACAGATGTGTTATGACATATTAGAAGTGGTTCCATTGGAATATCCTTGCAACATTCAGTTTAAATATCTCGATCAAATCCCATATTTTCTTGAAGTGAATACGCGCATGTCAGGTGGAATACAGATGGGATGTCTTGCTGCAGGGGTAAACATTCCGAACATTGCACTAAATAAACTTTTGGGAATACAAAAGTCTTGGCAAATTGATCGTTCAACAAAGCGCGTTTCCTATATTGAAATACCTCAGATTGTGAGTGAATAATTATGGCAAGATTGAGATAGAAAGAACAATTCATTACATTGGTAACACGTAAACTTTACATGATATACAAGAAAGGAGAACAAAGGATGGAAGTGTTTGATAAAGCAGTAAAAAAGGTAAAAGAAGTTGGAAGCAATGTGGTAACAACAGCAGTTGGTGTTGGTAATAGCATTGGTAATGTAGCAAAGGAACAGACAGAAATAGCAAGTCTGAAACTAAAGAAAAATGGAATTGAGAAAAAGCTGGATGTCATCTATGCAAGGATAGGAAAAGAATATGTTACTTCTAAAAGAGAGGAAACAGCAGAATCTAATATACAAGAATTGATGGAAGAACTAGATTTACAACTTGCAGAGTTAGATGAAATCGAAGGTCAGATTAAGGAAATCGAAGCTAAGAATAAAGAGAATTCTTTAGCAAAAGAGAGAAAGAAAGCAGAAACAAAATTTGAAGCAGAAAAAGAAACGCTGGATAAAGCATTAGCTATGGAAATCCTAACTGTTGATGAATACAATACAAAGTTAGCAGCAATCCAGAAAAAACTGGACCATTTCGAGGATATTCGAAAGATTGATCTGCAGTATGAGATGAATATCATAACAAAAGAAGAACATGATGCTAAAATTGATGCGTTGCTGAAATAGTTTCTGTAAATTAGATATTCTAAGATGATTGACGAGTCATATGATATGCAAAATGCCATTCTATGGCTCGTTTTACAATACAAAAGTGTTATGATTTCTCAAAGGATATGTATGTTACGATGAAATTATCAAAATACTTATTTTATCATACAAGAGCAATATAGAATATTTATGTTATTTGTTAAAGAATCAAAAATGAGAATGGAAACTTAATGAGTTATATGCAATAAAAATGAGAGGATAAAGGAATGAATATTGATGTGCTGATTTATGATGCATTTTCATATAAGCCGGGAAAGGGTAATCCAGCAGGTGTTGTTATCGATGCATCAAAACTTTCTGATTTACAGATGCAGGAGGTTGCAAAAGAATTAGGATTTAATGAAACTGCTTTTGTTTGTAGGAATAGTGAGAGCGAGATAACAATTCGATATTTTACTCCTAGGCATGAAGTTCCATTGTGCGGTCATGCAACAATTGCAAGTATGGTTGCACTAGTAGAGTATGGTCTTGTTAAGGAGGGGCAAACAAAAATTCATACTGCGGCAGGCATATTAGATATTGAGATTAAAACACAGCAACAAATTATGATTGGTATGAAACAGACTACGTATAAAGAAATGAAGTTTGAAGGTAGCATTGATTCCTTAGCTAAAGTACTTGGTCTAAAGTCCAATATGATAGATGAACAGTATCCTATTCGTTATGTAAATACTGGGTTATGGACACTACTTGTACCGATAAAAGAATTGGCCTATTTTAAGGATATGAAACCAAATACAAAAGAGTTTCCAGCTGTCTTGAAGGAGCTAAACAAAGCATCCATTCATCCATTTTGCCTAGAGACCTATCGTAGTGATTGTCAAATGCACGCAAGACATTTTTCGTCTCCATATTCTGGGACGATTGAAGACGCTGTAACAGGAACGGCGTCAGGTGCAATGGGTGCATACTATCAAAAATATATAAAACCTTGTAATAGCAAGCAAAGGATAAGAATTGAGCAGGGAAATGAAATCGGAAGAGAAGGTTTTGTTGAAGTAGAAGTACCAAAGGACTTGTCAGAAGCAGTTACAATTTATGGAACTGCAGTTTGTTCCGAAAAGAGAACATTGTAAGAGAAAATGGATGCATGAAAGGCCTTCTATGATCATTATTGTATCTTAGAAGGCCTTGCTCATACATTATTATTTGAAACTTACAGACTTATTTTACAGATTCATCAGACTTTTTTATGATAAATGATCACCTAATCTTGCTTAAAGCCATAAATCTTACTTAAGAGGATAATATTCTTTGCCCAGTTTGTATGTGTTTTATATTCGTTCATTCGCTCGGATGTACTACTTCCTAAAACGAGAGTATCCATTGAATCATTCCAATGAAGAATGGAACAAGCATCATCATAATCCACTTTTGAAACTGCATAGGATTGGTTCACAATAGAAATTTGCTTTGGATGAATTACGGTCTTTCCGATAAAGCCATTTAATTGGTCATGTTCTATTTCTCGTCTTAAGCCACCATCCCAACCATCACCATTGTAATATTCCCAAACAGGGCCAGATACCACATAATCAAGACCGAAAACAGTTACAATATCCGTCAGGATATTAGCAATAGGTCTAATTTCATAGATTGTATCCGTATTATGACGACGTAGTCCAAATGAATGACAAAGATCATTGCCGCCAACGCGAATATTAAGTACTAAATCCTCAATTTGATCTAACTTTGATTTTAAAGAGTATAAGATAGCATATCGGGTATTTAACGGAATCATAGTTGAACTTTCAAAAATGGGCATCATGTAACATGGAGTTTTTAAATCATGATTAATTTCTTTTATTTCATGAATGTAATCATCCGCATTGTTAAGGTCAAATTTTGGAATGATAAAACCAGTAACCAGTGATTGAACCTGTTGAAAACGTTCGAATAATTTACCGATTTGCTTGGGTTCTCTTACACGTATAAATATCTTCGGAAGATAGAACTCCTTTTCTTCTTTAAACTGTGCTAATTGTGTCAGAGAATAAACGAGGGTATCTTCAGCTTTTTCAACACAATCATCACGGATTGTATCTTCCAGACATAGAGCTAAGGAAAACGGCTGATCAAATTTTTCTTCGATTATGGATTGAACTATAGTTTCGTTGTTTGCAGGACTATAAAGTAGAGCTCCAACGCTATAGTTATTAATAGTGTATTTCATGTATTTCTCCTTAATTATATACGAATGAGATATGGTTCTTATTACCACTTGAAACATTATAACATTTAAAATGTAAAAGAAATAGTATTTTATCATTAAATATGTTAAAATATAGTAAAATGTTAGAAAGAATCTGATTAAGTCATGTTTTGAGTAAAATACATAGATAAGAAGAGCAATGCAAGGTTCTCTTGTTATGAATAGACTATGACTATATAATACGAGGGTGGGAAATATGGAAGACAATCGTTTTTATACAAGGCGAAATGTTATCAAACTAACAACTGTACCATCATTTAGTAGTATAAAGGGTAGGGTTAACCATAATATTAAAGATGTTTATTTTGTAAGATGCATCGGATATCACAATCAGTACATAGACGAAATAGAAACGATGGACCGATTGCTAACGATTGGAGAGAGTAATGGCACAGGAAAGTATATGCGTTGGAATGAGTTGCCAAGGTTATGTGATCAGGATCAGGTTTCATTCTATACCAATACATATCTTACATGGGTAAATAATCAAAGAAAAGGTATTGTTACGAAATATGTTCTAAATGGCATGCCGATTTCTGAAGCATTAAATGCCTCGTTACAAAAGATAGAGTTGTTATTTATGGATTATACAGTCTCATATACTGAGTCCATTCAAAAGAATTTTATGGTCAAGCTTCTTTTTTGGATTGATACTATGATCGGAGAATGGATTAATAGTTGGAATCCAACGTGTTCTTATAAGATTGTATATAATGGGCAAGTTAAACAGCAGGAGTATCTGTTCTTTTATTTGTTGACTACTCTTGGATTTGATGTGATGATTATGAATTCAGTCGGTGAACTCAATGTGAATCCAAAGTTATTAGAACTATCTGATCATATCGGGTTGGAACAAAAAGGATGTTTAACGATTCAGCCTTTAGATAAAGATAAAATATTGAGTACGAAAAAGCAGGATCAACAGACTCAGCAGCCAATCATCTCAAGCGGCAGTTTAAAACATCCAAAACGTGAGAAAACACAAGCTAAAATCCAAGAACAGCGTCCAGTACAAGCCCCACCGAGTTCAAGGGCTAGTTACCAGTCCTCTGACGATAGATTACCGACAGATCGGAAATCAGAGTTAAGCTTTGAGGAACTTGCCAAGTTAGCTTCTTCGGTCGTAATGATTGCAATTCATAATAAAAAAGGAGATGTAGTTGGAACCGGGTCGGGGATTATGGTTAGTGAAAAGGGTTATATACTGACTAATAATCATGTAGCAAGTGGTGGATATGGTTATTCGATACGGATTGAAGATGATGAGCAGATTTACCATACCAATGAAGTGATTAAGTATAATAATGTGTTAGATCTGGCATTAATACGGATTGATCGAAGATGCAATCCCTTACCAATCTATCATAGTAGCAAAGATTTGGTACGTGGCCAAAAAGTTGTTGCAATAGGTAGCCCACTTGGGCTATTTAATTCGGTCTCCAATGGTATTATCTCAGGATTTCGAAAGCTTGATAATGTGGATATGATTCAGTTTACTGCACCAATTTCTCATGGAAGTTCGGGAGGTGCATTGCTGAATATGTTTGGAGAAGTTATTGGAATTAGTACAGCTGGCTTCGATGATGGCCAAAATATTAATCTTGCGGTCGATTATAAATGGATCCAAGGATTCCTTAGAGGATTCTTATAAAGATTAGAATTTCATTATAGTTGGTTTGGACTATTGGAATTCACTTGAATAAATGTATTATTTTTGATAAACTATATGTATTTTAAGAAGGAGAAATGTAATGAAAAAGACAAAACTAAGAATTTCATTTAATTCACCAGTTGTACTTACATTTTCAATCATTTGTTTTGCAGCACTCTTAATCGATTATCTGACAAATGGATGGGCAAATTTACATTTATTTAGCGTATATCGCTCTTCTTTCTTAAGTCCACTTACCTACATAAGGTTTTTTGGTCATGCGGTTGGACATGCTGGTTGGGATCACTTTTTGGGAAATATCACATTTCTTCTTGTGGTTGGACCATTGCTTGAAGAAAAATATGGTTCCTCCAACATTTTGTTTGTCATACTTAGCACTGCATTAGTAACGGGTATTGTACATTTTATATTCTCACCAAATGTACCATTATTAGGAGCCAGTGGAGTTGTATTTGCATTTATCTTGTTATCCTCCTTTACCAGTATCAAGAACGGTACGATTCCGTTAACTTTGATCTTGGTTGCTTTAATTTATCTTGGAGGAGAGGTTTATGCAGGAATTTTTGTAAAGAGTAATATTTCAAACTTAACCCATATTATTGGAGGTTTAACCGGGGCAAGTTTAGGGTATGTATTAAACATGAGTAAGATTAAGAAACAATGAGGTGACTATTTCATATATGTACGAATTAAAGACACTTCAGAATCTCGATGAATATTTTACGAATTTAAGTGAACGGCGAGAAAAAGGAGTTTATTTCTACCGTATATCTCAATATAACGATACGATTAAAAACTTTTTGACTCAGTATTATGAAGCAGCTCGATTATCGGGAGTTATTATTGAAGGAAAACTTCAAAATCCTGATGAGAAGAATCTTGAATACTATAGTGAGATGATGGGAATGTCATTTCAGATGAGTGTTGGATTTATCTCAAATTCTTTAAAAAAGTGGTTGCCTCGTATGGATGAAATACAAAGGACAAATATCTCGAATGCATTCTATGATACATTGAGTGGAATGAGACAGGAAGGCAAGAACGACAATATGCTAAAGAACGCATATATTAAGTTCATGTGCTGGATGTATTATCGTTTCGAACGGATCGCTCACCAATTAGGAAATAATCAGTTACCAAAGATTCTGTATGATGGTGAGATCAGTTATTATGAATTAAAGATGTTTTCTGTCTTACAAGCGGCAGGCTGCGATATTTTATTACTCGAGTGTCGTGGAGATGAAAACTATAGAAAAGTCGATGCTGAATCCAAATATTCAAAATTGTATTCAGTATCCGGAGGTATGGCATTCCCGGAAGGGTATGGAATAAGTTCCATACGAAAAGAAATGGAAATGCAGATGAAACTCAGTCGATTATATGGAACATTGCCTCATCTTAGCAATTGCACGAATGCATGGGTTCAAGGAAGAATATTCGATGATATATTAACTTCTACTCAAACAAGAGGGGAGGATCCGAGATTCTTCTATAACTGTTTCTTTCGCATGAGTGGAGTCGAAGATAAGCTAACATATGTCAATGACTTATACCAGTTTCAGTTAAAATTGGAAGAGAATAAACGTCAGTTCGTGATTATCGAGCAGACGATGGAACCGCCAACGATGAATGAGATTAGTGCAATTCATCGAGGAAACTATCCGGATATCGAGCACATGCTAATGGATTTGTGTAGAAACATTCAGTATGCAGCTAATATTGAATTGCAACGGTTGATGATCAAGAGTTTTCTTGATGTAATGTTGGAAGAGAATAAAACCGAAGCAAATAATGTTAATAAACTAATGAACAAAGCCGTTTATCTACTTTGTTGGTTAAAACGTTATCAGAGTAAATTATTTAATAATTGGAAAATGCCTGAGATTGGCTGCTTCATCTATCTAGGTGGATGTAAAAATAAAAATGAAGCTTTGTTTTTAAAGTTCTTATCCAAATTGCCGGTGGATGTTTTAATATTAGTTCCAAATTTAAATATTCAGTGTGTATTGCAGGATCAGTTTTTATTTGAAAAGGAGTATTCGAATTCCCTTGCGTTGGATAAATTCCCAACGCAGACCTCAGATATTCAGATGGGGACGGCGGCTTATCATGCAGAGCGAGAACTTGATCAGCTTATGTATCAGGATTCTGGTATGTATCGAGAGTATCAGTATAGCAAAGCGGTAGCCGTTACACTTCGTACGATGTATGAAGAGATTGCAATCTTGTGGGATCAGGAATTAAAGTATCGTCCGAATTTTAGTACAGTCGGAGATGTAGTGAATATGCCAGTAATCTTTGCTAAAGTCAGTGGCGTAAAAGATAATGATACTTCAGCGTATTGGCAGGGAATAAAGAGTTTACTTACTCCTGATACATTATTATTTAAGAATCAGCCAATCTATAATCCGAATACGGAGAATCGAATAAAACTTCATGCAACGGAGTTTTTCCGTAATGGAAAGGTTCAAAAAAACAAGATAAAAGAACATCCGACGTATCAGTTCGGTTTTTTAAGGGAAGAAGTTCAAGATTATATATTGGATAAGCTTCAGCTTTTGATCGATCAAAAGACGATCAAAGGTACTTTTGAAAATGGTATGGAATATACCATTATATCAATCATATTAAATTTGAATATGGATATTATTCGTATCATTCAAAAATTTGATTATACGAAGAAGAATCCAAAGCTTGTGGTCATTAATACCACAGAGAGTATGATGTCTTTAGAAGACAGTATTATTGTAGCGTTTTTGAATCTGATAGGATTTGATCTTTTATTCTTTATTCCTACTGGATATCAAAATATAGAAAAGTATTTTAGTGGTAAACTCATGGAAGAACATCAGATCGGCACATATATGTATGATCTAGTTGTACCGAATCATATGGTTGTTGGTTCAGTAGAAACTCGCCGTTCTTGGCGAGACAAAATATTTAAGAGAGGTGGATGATTATGGGGTTGGATTTTAGTAAAAGTCAAACATCACAACTAACATCGGTTATGAATACTGCAGATAGTGGTAAAAATGAAATTGAAGTTGTTCAATCTTATGATATTGTGGCAGATAGAGAAAACATGAACACTCAATTAGTTAACTCACCAGAAGTTGATGCTCTATGTAGTCAGATTGAAGTAGATAATCTAGAAACTATTGTTTCTTTTGGTGCTCCGGCAGCAGAACAGATCTCAAAATGTTCAGACATCGTATTAAACAGTATGAATATGTCTCAATTGGATGATTCTAGCCAGATGTTAACCGTTTTAGCAAAGATCATGGACAAATTTGATATTGAAGAAATCAAAGAAAATCCAAGTTTATTTCAAAAACTGTTTGGTAATATGAGAAAACAGTTGGATAAGATCTTAGCGAAATACCACACAATGGGTGATGAAGTAGATAAAATCTACGTGGAATTAAAAAAATATGAAAGCGAGATCAAGGCATCTAATAAAAAACTGGATGAAATGTTCCATGCCAATGTGGAGTATTATCATGAGTTAGTAAAGTATATCCTAGCAGGTGAGCAGGGATGTCGTGAGCTCGAAGCTTATATCGCACAGAGAAGAAATGATATGGAAACAAGCGGTGATAATTCCATACAGTTCGAGATTCAGAGTCTAGAACAGGCGCTGATGATGTTAGAGCAGCGTACTCAAGATTTAAGAACTGCTGAAAATGTTGCAATGCAGTCAATTCCAATGATCAAAACAATGGAATTCAGTAACATGAACCTTGTTCGTAAGATCAATTCTGCATTTATTATTACCTTACCTGTATTTAAGCAGGCTTTAGCTCAGGCAATCATGCTAAAGAGACAAAAGATTCAAGCAGAGGCGATGTCAGCTCTTGATGAAAAGACCAATGAGATGCTGATCAAGAATGCTCAGAATACAGTAGAACAATCGAAGATGACCGCGAGATTAGCTTCCGGTAGTTCGATTAAGATTGAAACCTTGGAGACAACTTGGAGAACGATTGTCAATGGTATCGACGAGACGAAACAGATTCAAGAAAATGCAAGAAGACAGCGAATCGAGGATCAGCAGAAACTTGAAAATATCAAAGCAGAGTTCAACAAGATGTATCATATGCCTAATAAAAAATAAATAGTATGGAGGATTAAAATTATGCCAATTAATTTATCAAAGGGTCAAAAAGTAGATTTAACAAAAGGAAATCCAAGTCTTAATAATATTATGGTGGGCTTAGGCTGGGATGTTAATGCTTATGATTCAGGTAATGATTTCGACTTGGATGCAGCTGCATTTATGGTTGGAGAGAATGGTAAATGTCCAACCGAAAAGGAATTTGTTTTTTATGGCAATTTAACTCATCCGAGTGAAGCAGTAAAACATATGGGAGATAACTTAACAGGTGCTGGTGATGGCGATGATGAACAGATTCAGATTGACCTTAAGAAAGTACCAGCAAACGTATCCAGAATCGCATTTACAGTTACCATTTACGAAGCAGAGAGCAGACGCCAGAACTTTGGACAGGTATCCAACGCATTCATTCGTATCGTAGATGAGTCAACAAATCAGGAATTAATCCGCTATGATCTTGGTGAAGATTTCTCCATCGAGACAGCAGTGGTTGTTGGTGAATTATATAGAAATAACGGTGAGTGGAAGTTTAACGCCATCGGTAGTGGATTCCAAGGCGGCTTAGCTGCATTATGTAACCACTATGGAATTCAGGTAGCATAGGAAGGAGTAATTTATGCCAGTTTGTTTAACAAAAGGTCAAAAAGTTAGTATTACAAAAGGAAACCCAGGTTTATCAAAAGTTGTTGTAGGTTTAGGTTGGGATGTTAACCAATTCGATACCGGTGGAGCGTTCGATTTGGATGCTGCAGCATTCTTAGTAACTGATAGTGGAAAAGTATCTAAGTCAGAAGACTTCGTATTCTTTGGTAATTTGGTACATCCAAGCCAAGCAGTTCAGCATTTAGGAGATAATCTTACAGGTGCTGGTGATGGTGATGACGAACAGATCAAAGTTGATTTATCGAGAGTCCCTGAGAACATTGCTAAGATTGCATTTACAGTAACAATCTACGATGCAGAAGCTAGAAGACAAAACTTTGGTCAGGTAAACAATGCATTTATTCGTATCTTTAATGAAATTACAGGGGAAGAAATCCTTCGTTATGACTTAGGAGAAGACTTCTCCATTGAAACAGCTGCTGTATTTGGTGAGTTATATAAGAATAACGGCGAGTGGAAATTCAATGCCATTGGATGTGGATATCAAGGTGGCTTAGCTGCTTTATGTGCAAACTATGGCGTTGACGTAGAATAAAAAACAACAGGATTTGGAGGAAAAAAACAGTGTCAGTTAGTTTACAAAAAGGTCAAAAAGTAAGCTTATCCAAAGAAAATGTAGGATTAGCGAATGTTCTTGTTGGTTTAGGCTGGGATGAAGTTCAACAAAAGAGAGGTTTCTTTGCTCCAAAGCCACAGCCAATCGATTGTGACGCATCTGCGTTATTGTTACAGAATGGTCATTTGCTTGGTAAAGAAGATATCGTTTACTTTGGCAACTTAAGACATAAATCCGGTACGATACAACATATGGGAGATAACCTTACAGGTGCTGGAGAGGGTGACGATGAACAGATTTTAGTTGATTTATCCAAAGTTCCAGCTCAATATGACAGAATTGTCATTGTTGTAACCATTTATCAGGCAATGCAGAGAAACCAGCATTTTGGCATGATTCAGAACGCTTTTATCCGTTTGGTTGATGGAAGAAATAATACTGAAATGTGTAGATATAACTTGACGGATAGTTATGCAGGCGCAACTGCAATGATCTTTGGCGAAATCTATCGTCATAATGGCGAATGGAAATTCAACGCAATTGGACAAGGAACAAACGATCCTGGTTTAGGCGAACTTGCAAATAGATATCGCTAAATGTTAACATTTACTTGAGAAAAGAAGAAATGTTATATTCACGTTTCTTCTTTTTTTCAAGATCATGAATTGGTATGAAATGTAATAATTGTGCAATACTAATAACGACTATGACTTTATATGGACATGGACGTTTGCATGGATATTTGTTTCTATTGTTATATACAAAGTGTTAATTAATATAGACAGGTGATTCGTCTATTTTGATTATAAATTAAATATTAGCATTTTCCGAAAGTGAAATGGGCTAGGGGGAAAAAAGATGAAATTTAATGGACTTACTGAAAAAGAAGTCGAAGCGTCCAGACAGAAACATGGTTCGAATGCAATTCCAGATTCGGAACCTACCACGTTCTGGCAAGAGTTTAAAGAAACCTTTACTGATCCAATGATTAAGATCTTACTTGCTATTGTTGTATTAATGATCGCAATGTATTTTTTCGGCTATGCCGAGATCTATGAACCAGTTGGAACCGTGGTTGCAATTTTAATTGTAGCATTTGTATCTGCGAAAACCGGTGTTGCAAGTGACACAAAGTACCGTCAGCTGAAAGACAGTACGAAGAAAGATCAGTGTAAAGTGTATCGTAATGGCGTGATCACTGTCATTGACGTGGATGATGTTGTTGTTGGTGATAAGATTTTATTACAGTCTGGTGATAAGATTCCAGCAGATGGTATCTTAATCGATGGTGACTTACGTGTCGATAACTCCGCCTTAAATGGTGAAGCAGAAGAATGTAAGAAATTTGCTGCTGACGAAAGCTTTGAGTTAGAAGAGAACATCACAGGTGATACCTTCGTTGACAAACACTCTTTATTTAGAGGAGCAGTTGTCTTCGATGGGGAAGGTGTTCTTGACGTACGTAGAGTCGGTTTAAAGACTATGATGGGTAAGATGGCAGAAGAGATGCAGGGTGAAGAACCAGATTCTCCATTAAAAGTTAAATTATCCAAATTAGCAGGCCAGATTTCAAAGTTTGGTTACATTGGTGCAACGGTAATCGCTATTCTTTATATTATCTTCTTTATCACAAAAGCTGGTGGAGTAGGCGATTTCTTCGCTTTAGGAGCTCCAGAAGTGATCCGAAAGATCGTAGAAGCAGTTTCCTTAGCAGTTGTTATCATTGTTTGTGCCGTACCAGAAGGTCTTCCTTTGATGATCTCTCTTGTATTAATGCAAAATACGAGTAAGATGCTTGACCATAACGTATTGGTTCGTAAAGCAGAAGGTATTGAAACTGCAGGTGCACTAAATATCTTATTTAGTGATAAGACTGGTACCATTACAAAAGGTAAGCTTGAAGTTGTTGATTTCTTTACGGCGGATGGTAATTCCATTGCCTTAGATGAGTTAGAAAAACATAGTACTGTCAAAGGTTACATTGATTTAGCGATTGGTAAAAATACCGCTTCTATGTTTGATGCAGAACACAATGTAATCGGTGGTAATGCAACGGATCAGGCATTATTAAAATTCGTTGGTGAGAATACATTCAACGTATTAAAAGAGAACAAAGAATGTGTGGTTGATATGTCTCAGGGCTTCAACTCTGCAAACAAATTCAGCCAGGCAAGCATTAAGAGCTTAGGGAAAGTATTCTATAAAGGTGCTCCTGAAAAGTTAACTTCTTTGGCTAATAAGTATTTAGATGCAGACGGTGAGATCAAAGTTCTTGACCGTGCAAAATTAGATAAGAAAATCGATGATTTAGCTTCGAAAGCAATGCGTGTTTTAGCATTCGGTTACTCAGAAAAACCATTCAAAGAGAGCGAAGTAAATGATGATATCGTAATCATCGGTTTAGTTGGTATTCGCGATGATGTTCGTCCAGAAGCAAAAGAAGCAATCCAGGAAGTATTGGATGCAGGTATCCAAGTTGTTATGATCACTGGTGACCGTATTCAGACTGCAGTTGCGATCGCAGAAGATGCAGGTTTGATCAGAAGCAAAGATGACATCGCATTATTATCATCTGAATTAAATCAGATGACAGATGAAGAAGTAAAGAAGATCATTCCAAAGATTCGTGTGATCGCTCGTGCGTTACCAACCGATAAATCCCGTATGGTTCGTTTGTGCCAGGAGATGAATCTTGTTGTTGGTATGACGGGTGATGGTGTAAACGATTCTCCTGCATTAAAGAGAGCCGATGTTGGTTTTGCTATGGGTAGTGGTACCGAAGCTGCGAAAGAAGCTGGTAAGATTGTTATCCTTGATGATAACTTCAAGTCCATCAAAGACGCAATCCTTTATGGTAGAACGATTTATCATAACATCTTAAAGTTCTGTAAGTTCCAGTTAGTAATTAATGTGGCTGCCGTTATTGTCAGTGCATTATCACCTTTCTTCGGAGTGGAAGAACCTTTAAAAGTTACTCACTTGTTATTCGTTAACCTTGTAATGGATGGTTTGGGTGCCATCATGCTTGGTAATGAACCAGCATTAGAATCCTACATGCGTGAGAAACCAAGAAGAAGAGATGAAAGCATCGTTTCCAAGAAGATGATGACTCAGATCTTAATCATGGGTGGCTGGTTAACAGTTTTAAGTTTCTTATTCTTAAAGTTACCTGTATTCTTAAATATTTTTGATGGTAATGAAGCAGAATTAAAGACAGCTTATTTCGTATTATTTATCGCAAGTGCATTGTTCAATGGATTTAATGTTCGTGATGATAAGTTTAAGATCTTTAGTGGTTTAAATGAGAACACTGGTTTCTTGAAAGTATTCTTTATCATCTTAGCAGTTCAGTTATTTATCGTTTTTGCAGGATTGATTCCATTCCCAGTATTCAAATGGATCAGCGAGATGTTCAGTTGTGTACCATTTAGCATTGGTGGTCTTGCATTAGTTTATCTGTTAGCTGCAACGATGATTCCTGTCGATTTAATTCGTAAGCTATTTGTGAAAGAAAAATAATCGAATTTAATTGAAAGCTGTTGTAAAACGAAAGTTTTGCAGCAGCTTTTTACTGTATATTCGTCTGTCTATGGAATGGCTTAAGAATCATTGTCGTATTTGAATAGATACTGTTTGATTATCCATTCCTTTCGATGTATAATCAGTTTTGTAAGTTTTTTCGCTATAATATATAATAGGCTCTCGGAATCTTGAGCCTTTCGACTAAGATTCATTGATTGAATGAACCTTGACAAGTAAATATTATCCAGAGTGGATATGACAAGTAATAGATGATGAGAAAATGATGCACTTTAATAGACCTAGCGTCAAACATGGTTTATAATAGTATTGCTTATGAAGTTAAGCGGCTTGTTCAAAGAAATCTTTTAGAGGGGAAGTCTTTGGCAAAGCCCACGCATCAAGATGTTGACACATCATGATGGCAAA
>JAQXNU010000154.1 GCA_029098165.1 Clostridiales bacterium | reverse complement strand
CTTTCATAGTCATGTGCACTTGGAACTGCCCATTCATTCTCCCAAGTTGCTTCATCAACACGAGTTACTCCTTCTCTGATTCCACGAAGTAAATCTACCACTGCATTACAGTAATCATCGGTGTTATGATTAGCTGTATATTTGGTAAATGCATTTTCGTTTTCATCTCCAGCATATTCCGATAGGCGATCTACAATACTTGGAATATATTTCTGATAATCTTCTAATTTTAATTTCGATAAATCGTATTTAATCTTTTGTTCTCTTGTTGCCCCATCGTATGTTTCAATCGTGATATCAACAATACTTATGATATCTAAGATAGGATCTAAATTTAATGCATCAGTCAATGTTCGGATAGCTTGTGATAAATCCACATCCGATGCACCTTCTAAATTATTATTTTTTTTACTAAATAAGTCAAATACAGCATTCACACTATCTTGATAAAATAGAAGATTTTTTGGTTCGTCTATTTTTCCGTTTGTATCAAACCAATCATTAATCCGTTGCTGCTCCTCTTCCGTTCCAGCATACACGCTCTGAATATTTCCCAAAAATGGTGCTAGAATTAAACTAAGAATAAGGATAAAACTTGTTATTTTCTTTAAGCCATGTTTACCCATAGATTTTCCTCCTTTTTGTATAATTCTCTTTAAGGCCCTTCCTTATACAGATATTATATTATTTTTCGACATTATTTTAATAAAATTTCCATATGTGTCATTGACAAATCGGAAATTCTAGGTTACAGTTCCTATATACAATTTGTCTTGGAAATTCATAATACATAGGATCGTAGTAGGGGGGATATTACTATGGGTGTTACTATGGGTGTTACTATGAGTTTTTCTAATGTACTCAATCAATATATTGAACAAATCCACTGTTCTTCCAAAGAATTGAGTGAAGCTTCTGGTCTTTCTGAAACTAGTATCAGCAGGTATCGTTCCGGCGAACGAATTCCTGATGTAACAGGGAAGCAGATGATGGATTTAGTGAAAGGTTTATCATCACTTGCAAAGAAAAAGAGGATACCGGGTTTTGAAGAAGAAGTATTGCTGCACAAGTTACAGGAATTAATTCCTACCGTTGATCTAGAATACAGTAAAGTAATTGATCATCTTAATCTTCTACTTGATTTATTCAAAGTAAAATCCTCAGATTTAGCGAAATCACTCAATTACGACTCTTCTTATATCTCAAGAATTCGTTCTGGGCAGCGAAAGCCATCTCATCTTATAGAATTTATTGATCAGATAGGTACCTATATAGAACGTCATTATGAAGATGAGGACGCAAAGTTGAAAATAGCTGACTTAATAGGTTGTAGCTATGAAGAATTAACAACTCATGAGGGTTATCACTCCCAATTAATGCGCTGGTTTCATCAACCACTTACGAATTCGACCAATAACGTTGGGCATTTTCTTCAGATGATCAATGAATTTAATTTAGAAGAGTATATTGATGCAATTCATTTTAACGATATTAAACTACCAAAAGTACCATTTCAATTGCATACCTCCCGGAATTATTATGGTATAGAACAGATCCGTGAAGGCGAGTTAGATTTTTTTAAATCGACGGTATTATCAAAATCAACAGAACCAGTAACTATGTGTTCTGACATGCCGATGGACGATATGGCCAAGGATTTGGACTTTTCAAAAAAATGGATGTTTGGATTAGCTGTAATGCTAAAAAAAGGCCTACGTATACGCATCATTCACAATCTAAATCGTCCATTTCATGAACTCATGTTAGGTCTTGAAAGTTGGATTCCTCTTTACATGACTGGACTTGTGGAACCTTACTACTTTAAAAAACCGCAAAATGAAGTCTATGGTCATCTAACCTACAATTCCGGTGATGTTGCGCTATTCGGAGAGTGTATTCAAGGACATCATAACGATGCACATTACTATCTGACTATGAAGAAAGATGAAGTTAATTTTTATAAGAAAAAAGCACAGTATCTTTTAGAAAAAGCTTCACCTCTCATGAAAATCTATACATATAAAGAAAAAACAGAGTTTCAAACTTTTTTACATCATTTAACGGAGGAACCTACTCCAATTTGTCGTTTATCAACTTCATTACCACTTTTTACAATCCCAGAGGAACTTTTAATAAAAATAATTCAAAGAAATCATTGTAGTAAAAGTCAGCGACGGGAAATTATAGAATATGTTGTAAAACAAAAAGAACTGTACGAAAGACATTTAGAACGCTCCATTATCTCTCAGGAGATTAAGTATTTTGAACAGAAAGATTTTAAACACCATTCACCTTCTCTCATAGGATCAGACTTATTTCACCCTGAGTTAGCAGAAAAGCTTTCTTATACCTATGAAGAATACCAACAACATATAGAAGCTACAATCAGATATGCAACCCAGCATGCCAATTTTTATTACAAGGAAAGCGAACGTATTCCATTTCGAAATATTGATATAACAATCTATGATAAAAAATATGTAATTTTTTCAAAAAATTTACATCCTACGATACACTTTGTAATCTCACATCCAACCTTAGTCTCCGCTATTGAGGATATGGTGATTGCTAAGAAAGAGGATTTGTAACAAAATGATAAAAAAGAGTCTGCTCTATGTTAAAAGGGCAGACTCTCTTGCTGATAGATGATTACTCACGAATAATCTCTTGTTCTAACTTAATTCCATATTCCAGCATACAAGTTAACACATCACAATGCTCCTCAAAAAAATCATCGGTAAGCAATCGTTGAATTTCTTTTACATCATTTACTGTTAACTTTTTCGCATAGCTTTGATATTGCAATAAGATTGTCTTGTTCATCCGATACGGCACGAAAGGCAAATTAGTTTTCTTGCATAAATCACGATAAATCTTAAATCCACCTGCATCAATGTCTCCCCAATGAAGAAACGAGATGTCTCCTGCAGATTCCGCTATTTTATGAAGCATCTTACGTCTTGCTTGATTATGAAATCCAGCAAGATAAAGGATTAACGTATTCTCCTTTTCATATCGATGAAAGGTAGTTAAGTTCTCAATCGTAATCACAGTTTTAACATCGGTTAGTTCAAAGGATATGGAATCAATATCCTGACTATTAACTCCAATTCCATGCGGAAAATCAGCAAGGACGATCTTACTATTTTTTAGAAATATCGTCCCTGTTCCCTTAAGAAAGACATAAGAAGGATTTTTTAATATGTTAAATTCCTCAAATAGATCGGTACAATTACAAAGTTCCTCTGATCTTTGGTCAAAATCAATGAGTATTCGTGTGATTTTTGCAGCCATTGCTTCGAGTTTTTTTGAATCACCAAATAAAGAAATCGACAATTCTCTGACATAACATTCAACCGTATTATTAAGAACTCCTTCTAAGCCACAAAGAAGTTCCTTCAACGAAGACAAGTCCTCAATATCTACATACTTTTTCACAGATAAATTGTGTTCGATTTGATGGATTAAGTAAAGACCAAATCTTTTTCCTGTTTCCGTTTGAAAACTATAATTCTTTAAAAAGTTCTTACATCTTTCATTAATATCCTGCTGCCGAACCCGATGAACATAAGCATAAGCATCATCAATCGCCTGCTGATTTAAGACAACCTTACGAATCACATTATGGTGTAATTGATCCTTCCAAACGATTGTGATTAGTTTTTTATGCTCTAGTTCCTTCATCATAAGATGAATTTCATCATAAATACTAGAGCTCTCGTCATAATAAGCAGGCAAATTCTGTTTTGTAAACTTATAATCAATACTTACCTGTCGAGAATTCGTCTCATGAAATACGGAACTGCGTTCATACTTATCAAGCAAAGCATTGAGAATCATTTGGTCATACGCCTTCATAAGAATACCTCTCCACATAGCTAGTTTCATTGTCTTTTAAAACTAATAACGTATTTTGAATTGATGGTGTAATATATTGAATCTTATCAGGCGGCGCAGCAACAATAATCTGAAGCTTTAACTGCTGAAAGAATTCGAGAACACCAGAGATTCGCTCATCATCCATATTATTAAATGCTTCATCAAATAAAATCAAACCAATCGATTCACCACCGATGCTATTACTATACAATTGCAGAAAGGAGGCTGCTACCGTAACATAGAACGGTGTTTGTGTCTCCCCACCGCTCTTTTCTTCACAGACTTTCGAATAATAGGAAAAACTTCCATCTCCGTGATCGATTTTAATATCATAATCCATATAGGAACGATAATCTGTGAATTCTTCCAGTACTTTTGTACTGTTCTCACCCTCCGCTGTTAGTTTTTCAAAAAGTTCTTCGATCACCTCACGATGCGTCTCATTAAATATTCCGGAAAAGATAGAATTACCTTCCATAAGATTAAAGTCATCCATGATCATGTCGTAGTACATACTATATTTTTTGCTAGGTGAAAATTCAAACTTATACTTTTCGGAACCAAACGTAATATTCTCCAATGCCTTATTTAAGAGTTTCATTTCACCATGTGCTTTTTTAATGTTTTCTTGTAGTTTTGATAAGAATTGTTCGCGGAACTCCTCTTCGGCTATTTTTTTTGCTTTAACTACTTGCTCCTGATATTTAAGAATCTCAGAATTCTTTAGCTTATCATATTCTGCAAGGAAACTGGAATATCCCTGCATGGAAGCTTCTGCTCCAAAGTCATGCGCAGATTTGTATTCATTCATCTTACTGACTAAATCTGAAATCGCATAATCCCTTTTCGTACGATTTCCCACACGAACTTTTTCATAATCTTCTTTAAGTTTATGCATGTCCTTCTGCTTGAGAAGTTGTTCAAAATCCCTAGCAACCGTATTGATATCATCCTGAATCATCTGTTCCGCAAGTCTTAATTCTTGTTCAAGTGCATCGATTTTACTCTGATAACTTTGTATGCTCTCTTTTGCTATTTGAATGGTTCGCTCACAACTTCCAATCTCCTTATCATTGGAACGGATTTCATCCGATAGTACTTTCATTTCGTTCTCAATGTTTTCTAACTGAATCTGTTTTTCAATAAAAGTCGTATTTTTTTTCAATCGTTCTTCATCTGAAACTGCTTTATCCAATGTATTTTTCGTAAATCGATATTCGGAATAGGTTGTAATATTATACTTAATCGCTTGCTCATGCTCAACGTTCAGACAACCCATCACATCCTTGAGCATATTGATCTTTTGAGAATACTCTGTAATATCTTTTTCATATTCTTGCAATCTTTGCTTTTCCTGTTCTAGCTGGATTTTGTAAGCTTCCTGCCCAATGTAGGGAACCTCATAAATCTTTGGAGCGATCGCACTCACAACATGATTTTGATATTTCATACAGGTTGGTGTAATGGCAACCTCATGAAGTTTTAGCTGT
>JAQXNU010000153.1 GCA_029098165.1 Clostridiales bacterium | reverse complement strand
CCGCAGCCATACCAAAGACAGGTGGTATGATGATTTATATAGAAGAGATCTATGGTAAGAGATACGGATTTTTAACTGGCTGGATGCAGACCGTATTATTCTTTCCAGGAACAATTGCTGCTTGTGCAGTTATCTTTGCTCAGCAGGCAGCGGAATTGTTAGGTTTCTCCTCCACGGATAAACGATATGTGCTTCCTTTAGCAATAGCGGTCATTTTACTTATTGCAGTCTTCAATGTTATCGGTTCTTCCTTTGGTGGAGTCATACAAACAATTGCGACCATAGGTAAATTGGTACCACTTGTTCTGATCATTGGATTTGGTTTTATTCGAGGTAGCAGCACATCTATATTTACACCAATGGTAGGTGAAGGTGTAACATTAACGTCTACGTTAGGACAAGTATTGATTGCAACTTTGTTTGCTTATGATGGATGGATAAACGTTGGAGCGATTGCTGGTGAAATGAAAAATTCAAGAAAAGACCTGCCGAAAGCGATTGTCGGAGGATTATCTTTGGTTATGGCAGTATATCTTGCAATTAATGTAGCTTATTTATGGGTGGCTCCAGCAAGTGAACTAGCAGGAGTTACATCACCAGCATCATTAGTAGCCAATAAACTTTTTGGTAATATAGGTGGTAAACTGATTTCTGCTGGTATCTTAATTTCTGTATTTGGTACTGCTAATGGTTATGTTTTAACAGGTTCTCGAATTCCATATGCAATTGCTCGTGAGGGAGATATACCTGGAAGTAAGTTTTTAACAAAAGTAAATAAAGGAAGTTCCCCATATAATGCTATATGGTTAATTGTTATATTAGCATGTTTATATGCTTTGACAGGACAGTTTAACTTATTATCTGATTTAACGATATTTGTTATTTGGGTGTTCTATGTTCTAACCTTTATTGGGGTCATGATACTAAGAAAGAAGAGACCAGATATGGTCAGACCTTATAAGGTTCCGTGGTACCCATTTATTCCGATTCTTGCCATTGTTGGTGGTGCATTTGTTGTTATTAATCAGATTCTCACATCTCCGCTGATTTCAATCGGTGGTCTTGTGCTTACTTTGATCGGATTACCAATCTATTCACTGATCAATCGTTCGAAATAAATGAGATATTTATGTAGAAAATATACAAAGGGGATTAACAATGAAAACATTTTTATGTTGTTTAGCGTTCTTAATTGTTGGATATTTTACTTATGGTAAATTTATCGACAAAATAGTTGAACCAAATGATAGTCAGGAAACACCAGCAACTAGATTACGTGATGGAGTCGATTATGTACCAATGCCTTTGTATAAGGTGTTTCTAGTTCAGTTCTTAAATATCGCCGGTACTGGCCCGATTTTTGGTGCGATTCTTGGTGCAATGTTTGGACCAGTTGCTTTTTTATGGATTACATTAGGCTGTGTATTTGCAGGTGCAGTTCATGACTATTTTTCCGGTATCATCTCCATTCGTCATGATGGTGCATCAGTATCTGAGTTAGTTGGTATCTATTTAGGACCAATCATGAAAAATATCATGAGAGTTTTCTCAGTTATTTTATTACTTTTAGTTGGTACAGTATTCGTTAGTTCACCAGCTGCGTTATTATCAACGATGACAGGCAAGAACTTATTAGTCTGGACAATTGTTATCATCGCATACTATATTTTAGCTACCATATTACCAGTAGATAAAGTAATTGGTAAAATATATCCACTCTTTGGTGCAGCTCTATTGATTATGGCGATCGGGTTATGTGGTGGCATGTTCTATAATCACTTCAATGGAACGCTGCCAATGATGGAATTAACATTAGAAAATCTTCATCCAAAGAAACTTTCGATTTTCCCATTCTTATTCACTACAATTGCTTGTGGTGCATTAAGTGGTTTCCATGCAACTCAGTCACCTATGATGGCTCGTTGCGTAAATCGTGAAGGTGAATCCAGAAGAGTATTCTATGGCGCTATGATCGTAGAAGGTATTGTAGCTTTAATCTGGTGCGCTGTAGCAATCGCATTCTTTGGCGATACGCTTAATTTAAGTGCAGCGGTAGATGCTCAAGGTACTTCTGGTGTTGTAACAACAATTTCAAAAGGCTTACTTGGTACGTTCGGTGCTATCTTAGCAGTATTAGGTGTTGTAGCCTGCCCAATCACCAGTGGTGATACTGCATTTAGAAGTGCTCGTTTAACCATCGCAGATGCATTTAAGCTAAAACAGGATAAGATTTTAAATCGTTTCTTAATCGCGATTCCATTATTCTTAGCTTGTATTTACTTAACTACGATAGATTTCAATATCGTATGGCGATATTTTGCATGGTCAAACCAGACCTTAGCGACAATTTTTCTATGGACAGCGACAGCATTCTTGATTAAGAATAAAAAGTGTCGCTATGTAACTATGATTCCAGCAATTTTCATGACTTACATCTGTGTGACATATATTCTACAGGCTCCAGAAGGATTTCGAATTGCTGCAAACATTTCTAACACGATTGCGGTGATTGCAACGATCGCTATTACAGCTTTCTTCATTTTCGTATTTAGTAATAAGCAACAGGATGCAAAAACTGTTTAAGAAATAAACTCAATGGGACTGTGAAAAAACAGCGAAAAGAGATGAGCGAAAGATGCAGGAAATTGTATTAGCATTTGGCTAAGTTCGTTCGGAAAGCAAAGACAGCCAAATACTAATATGATTCCATGCATATTTCCTCGGTGTTCTATTTGCTGTTTTTTATAGTCCCATATTGGGGTAAAATATTTTGTTGTTGCGTAAATAATATAAAGTTAAGTATACTAAACTTTGTAAAGTAATAAATGAAATGGGATGGATTTGTATATCTTATTAATAAGTAATAAAGGAGAAGAAGTATGAGTGAACGTTATGATATAGCTATTATTGGAAGTGGTCCAGCTGGTATTTCCGCTGCAATCAATGCAAAGATAAGAAAAAAGAATTTTATTCTCTTTGGAGACAAAAATTCTAGTGCAAAGCTTAGAAAAGCACATGCCATTAACAACTATCCAGGTCTTTATGGAATTTCAGGTAATGAGTTAAAGAATAGATTTCTAGAACATTTACAAGCAATGGACATCGAAATTACAGAAGAAAGAGTTAATAATATCTATCCAATGGGTGAATATTATACTTTGTTGGCTAATGACAAGATGTATGAGGCAACTACGATCATCCTTGCGGTTGGTGTTAACTTTGGTAAGCCATTAACGGGAGAAGAAGAGTTCTTAGGTAAAGGTGTAAGTTATTGTGCTACTTGTGATGCAAATTTTTATCGAGGTAAAACAGTAACCATTATCGCTTATAACAAGCATGAAGAGGCCGAAGTAAACTATGTTGCGGGGATAGCGGCGAAAGTATATCTAGTACCGATGTACACAGAACCGGTTGAAGTAGACGAATCAGTTGAAATCGTTCAGGGTACCCCTGTTGAAATTGTTGGAGATCAGACGGTTAAAAAGTTAATCTTAAAGGAGACTGAACTTGAGACAGATGGTGTGTTTATTTTACGTGACAGTGTTTCACCGGGACAGTTAGTTCCTGGGTTAGTCATGGATGGCAGCCATGTTCAGGTAGATCGTATGATGCAGGCGAATCTTCCAGGATGCTTTGCCGCTGGTGATATTGTTGGTACACCATATCAATATATTAAAGCTGCCGGAGAAGGAAATATTGCTACGTTATCAGCAGTAGCATATTTAGATGAGTTAAAGAAAAAATAAATAAATGAAATTGTAAAATACAGTTTTAAATCTGGTAGTTTTTGAGTCTTTCTTTTATACTTTGCAATATACTCGCTGAATTTGAAGATGTTTTTGCAATTTCTGATAAGGAGTAGTTCACATGAGTATAAAGATAAGTTTAGCGGGTATCCTCGATTCGAGAATACGTATGCCATGCTACCAGACTTACTATATTCGAAACAGATGCCAGAGCATGTTCCGAATCCAAGAGTTGTTCTTTTAAATAAAGAGCTTATCAATGAATTAGGGATGAGTTTTGAGTTTTGGAACGGTGAAGAAGGAAAACAAATATTAGCTGGTAATGACATTATTTATGGGAGCAATCCAATTGCTCAGGCTTATGCGGGTCATCAGTTTGGATATTTTACAATGCTTGGGGATGGAAGAGCATGCTTACTCGGAGAATATATCGCTAAAGATGGACAGCCCTATGATATTCAATTAAAAGGTTCTGGAAGAACACCATACTCTAGAGGAGGGGATGGAAAGGCGGTTCTTAGT
>JAQXNU010000152.1 GCA_029098165.1 Clostridiales bacterium | reverse complement strand
GATAGGAGCCTTTTCCAAGTGTAATCTTGATCTGTTTCTGATTCTTTGAAACACCAAGCAAATAAGTAAAGTGTTTATTATGATTTGCATATTCATGTTGCTCTGCCGTTAAGAGATTGCCTTGATTTTCAATGTTAATATACATATCTTCCTGAGCTTTTAGGTTTTCCACGAAGAAGGATGCTGCAAACAAATCCTCCTCCTGTGCTTTATCTATCGTAAGCATAAGTTCTGTGTCTTTTTCTGCTGCTATCTCATATCCATCTGACAAAGCGCAAATCTGCAGTTGGGTATCTTTACTCTCTGGTAATTGGCATGTAATCTCATGAAAAATAGATTTTAAACTTAACTTTTTCCTTTCAGTCATAGCTGGTACCACTGCAGTTTGTATCAGTGCCGTCTGATTTTCCGGGAATGGAATTCTTTCATATTCTGACTCTTCCAATAACTGATTGCTGGAATAGATGACTGGTATAGCATCCTTCGCGGTCCAAAACTCATAACCATCTTTTGATTTATTTAAGAAATAGCCAGGGATTTTCTCCTTGGTGATCAGATGTTTCACTCCCATGAATTTTAAGAAACATGGATTATCCGTAACTGGCTGCATCATATTATTACGATATGGCTCGTTTAACCTAAAGACATGATTACGAAATTGAGCATATTGGTCATTATATGCAGACGAATATATACTTGATATCGACTGGCTTAAACAATGGACTCGGTTGATATTCGCCTTGTTTTTTTCGGTATCTTGTAGTTCCTCCGTACGATAATAAGAGGAATCCTTAATAGTTTCCTGCTCCATCCATGGAATTATCTCTTTGGACGTAACTGTTTGATAAAAATCTTTGGATACCATAACTTGCGCCTCCTTATGAATTCCAAAATCTACAACCAATATTACGATGATAGAAATACATAGAAGCATGCTTGGAATCTTTCTGCGATACTTTTCATGTAAGATATCCAGATAAGGAATAAATAAATAACAGACCAATGGCAAGAATGGGATAAAGACTTTTGTTTTCGCATAAAGTCCCCCATTGAGTAAGTATCCAAACGCGGGTATAGTCAGAAGAAGAAGGATGGAGATGGATAAGAATCGCTCTTTCCATGTCTTATAAAGTAACCCTCGGATCAAAACGATAATTGCCATAATTGACAAGCCAATTCCATGAGGACTAAATACCAGCTTGCCCGGCTTACATTCTGGAAGGAACCAAGAAAGACTTAGCTTAAGCCCCTGACTCCGCTCACCTTTCAGTGCAAATGCCGTTGGAACAAGTAAAATACCACACATTAGCACTGCAATGATAAAATGAATCCCGTATTGGAGCAACCATAAAGCTAGTTTGTGAAACTCTAGGTGCTCCTGCTTTTTTATGTATTCCGATACTCCATATAAAACTAAAGCTAACATTCCTCCAATACTAAAGTAAAAGCTGCTTAAGATCATTCCTACTATTCCTAAGATTAACAGCCGACATTTTCTTTTTTTGAGATAAGCGTCTGTTCCCATCAAAGCTAAACATAAAAATGGCATATAGTTTACAAACATAATGTGATTATAGGAATGATATAAAAGTGGTGCTGCCAGTGAGAACATTGTTGCAATTCCTGCTGCCAGATACCTGTGACTGCATTTTTCACGAATCCAGTAATAAAAGAGAATTACTGAAAGTCCATAACAAGCCATACTGCTCCACATAATATAATCTCCCATCTTTACAAAAGGCAGTAGATACGAAAGCAGAATGATAGGATGATAAAGCCCATAATAAGAAAAATAAAATAAATTTTGTCCCCCTCCTAAATGGGGAGCAAAGTTGGTAGCAAGATTTCCTGTCTGATAAAAAAGTTGACGAAAATAATCCGGAAAGACACTATGCTGGCTAATCCAATCGATCTTGGAACCAAAGACGCCTTGACGCCAGACAAATAACCAGCATAAAAACATACACCATACTAAGAGTATATATGGTATCTTATCAACTCGCCTTTTCATTTGCTTTTTCATTCTTTTTTCCCTCACTTGATTCTCTTACTATATAAATCGGACGCTGTTTGGTCTCTAAATACATCTTTGAAAGATATTCTCCTGCAATGCCAAGGCAAAATAGCTGGATACCACTCACCATAAAAATAATGCATGCCATGGAAGGCCATCCTGCTACTGGATCACCAAAGATTAATGTTCGTGCCATAATAACTACGATCATAACAATTGAAATACCAAAGAATAGTACACCTACAAATGCTGATAAAGTTAATGGAGCAACGGTAAAACCAGTAATTCCTTCGATTGAATATGCGACCAGTTTCTTAAAAGGCCACTTTGTTTCACCTGCACAACGTTCCTTATGCTCATAGTCGAGCCATTTTGTATGAAATCCTACCCATTCAAACATTCCTTTTGAAAAACGATTATACTCTTTCATCTTAAGAATCGCATTCAGCATCGACCGTTTCATAAGACGAAAATCTCTAGCTCCGCTTACTAAATGAGTCTTTGTAAGTTTATTCATCACTCGATAAAACTGATTGGATAAGAAGGATCGAATTTTAGGTTCCCCTTTTCTGGTTGTTCGTCTTGCAGCTACACAATCATAATCCTCATTCTGTAAAATATCATACATTTGTGGAAGTAGTTCTGGTGGATCCTGTAAATCCACATCCATAACTGCAGTGTACTCCCCCTTACTATTTGATAAACCTGCATAGAGTGCTGCTTCTTTTCCGAAATTCCTTGAAAACGATAAATACCGGCATGCACTATCTTTAGCAGCTAATTTTCGTAATATTTTAATTGTCTGATCACTCGAACCATCATCAACAAAGATTAGTTCCCAACTTACCTGCATATCTGATAAGACTTTTTTCATTTCCTGATAATAGATTGGAATTGCGGCTTCCTCGTTGTAACATGGTACAACAATTGAGATCTTTTTCATTGTATTCCTCCTTCGTTTGCCCTACCTTGGACTTCATTTTTTCCCATACCTTTATTCGTATCTTAACAAGCAAAACCAGTATATTTCATGATAGAAAACGAAAGTTTTTCTTACAATTATGTAGCATATATTCATAAGATTTCTTATCTTATGGATTCATTACAAGAAAATCTAAATTATTAGGAGGCATGCTACCATG
>JAQXNU010000151.1 GCA_029098165.1 Clostridiales bacterium | reverse complement strand
TTTGCCATCATGATGTGTCAACATCTTGATGCGTGGGCTTTGCCAAAGACTTCCCCTCTAAAAGATTTCTTTGAACAAGCCGCTTAACTTCATAAGCAATACTATTATAAACCATGTTTGACGCTAGGTCTATTAAAGTGCGTCATTTTCTCATCATCTATTACTTGTCATATCCACTCTGGATAATATTTACTTGTCAAGGTTCATTCAATCAATGAATCTTAGTCGAAAGGCTCAAGATTCCGAGAGCTTATATATATCATCTCTTACAACTACAACCTCAGACTCTTCATCTTTAACTTGTTAATAAATCTTAGGTCGAGTTGAAACATATATGCAGCGTAAATAATATCGACCAGTGGGTTCGAATCCTCAGTTCCCTAAAAGCACAAAAAAGCCAACGCCATTGGACGTTGACTTTTCTGTACTTTAACGGAGACGGTAGGATATCGAACAGGCTTAAGAGTGAAAACATTAGTGTTTTCAAGCATTTCACTTGGTTAGGCGAGAGTCCGGAAGTGACTTGCAATAGGCTTTAGTTATTTCTATCTTACTATATGTAAGCGACCTTAAAGAGTCGATTCTTGCAATAAAAAAGAATACAAATGCAATATACAAAACTTATATTTACATGTAAACTAATTCTGTAGGTATGAGAAGGATAATTCATTCCAAGTGAGTGTTCTTTACTCACTTGGATACCGACTTAACAGGGGAAATATACCCGAAAGAAGGTGATTATTATATCCTTGTCAGATACAATTGACGTTATTACGTTAATTATCTGTGTCATAGCGTTCTTAGATCAACGCTATGCACGAAGAAAATAAATATGCCTTTTTGTTTAAATATTATTTTCTAAAAAAGGGGTTGCCATTTTGGCATTCTCATACCTACACTAATTACAACTCTAGTTTCTCCATAATTATTATCTTTATTCCAATTATCACATTTATAACGGTACTTATGATACAGTTCACCTTACTATATCTAAAGGAGGACTATGAATCCAGAAATGCACGACTTCAGGAAATAATGACTCTGATTGAAGAGTTGGTGAAACAGATACCAATGGCTGAGAAGTTGTTGGAAATCAAGGGAGAGACAACAATAAGCAGACGAGGTCGAAAAAGATTCAGGAGTGCCATCGCTCTCTTCCCTTCATTCCACCCAAACACCACACTTGCCACTACTTTCTTAATCCAAATCATTACATTCAATAAGTGCCATTTTCGTCACTTTTTATCCCAAGTAACATTTCCCGACGCTCGCCTAACAAAAAAAAGTCCCAACCCACAAAGGTTAGGACTAATCTTTACAAACGGAGACGGTGGGATTCGAACCCACGTGCCCTTGCGGACAACTTGATTTCGAGTCAAGCTCGTTACGACCTCTTCGATACATCTCCAAATATTTATATGAGAACTACTGCCTCACTCGAATATTCATTATACACGAAATATCGGTATTTTGCAATCCCATAATTATTACCACAAATTGTTAGAAACTGTCATAAAAGTTCTCCTTGTTTCTTTATGACAGTTTCTAATCCAAAGAATCAAACCAGTTGAATCTATTTCTAGCGATTTATCTTAGAACTTCCTCCTAAAATCGATCTTAGCAAACAATACCCTGGCAATTACCAGAATAATCACATTACTGATCACCATCGCATACCATATGCCGCTTCTACCAAAGTTCGTTAAATGTTTAAAAGCAAGAATCAACGGTAATCGGATTACCCAAAGTCTTGCAGATGCGATAATAAAAGAGTATTTTGTATTCCCAGAACCGTTAAACACTCCGAGATAATTCTGGAACAAGGACATTAATGGCTGAGTCAGTAGTACCCAGATCATATACTCCATCGCCACTGCCAACGTTTCCGCATCGTTAGTCAGTAGGCTCAGAATCTTTTCTCGAAATGGAAAGATGATCAGACAGCCGAGAATCGATATTCCCAGTGCCAAGTTACGGCTAACATGATACGACTGCAATGCTCGTTTCTCATTGCCAGCTCCGATGTTTTGCCCAACAAATGCGGCTAAGATCGATCCAAATGCCATAATCGGAATTAATAACAGGTTGGAAACCTTATTTCCTAGGCTAAACGCTGCTGCCACATGATCCCCATAACTTAAGATCACCGCTTGTAAGATCAAAAATCCTAAGGAACTTAAAGCTTGGGAAGCTGCGGATGGCATAGCGATGCGAATTAGTCGATTCATGCTGGATCTCTTAACCTTAAGATACTCCTTTGTTAACGACAACTCATCCGACTTCTTAAATGTAAGATATACAATCAATGGTGACACCGCTGCCTGACTGATTAAAGTTGCGAATGCGGCACCGAAAATCCCCCACTGCAAAACAGAGATGAATAACCCAGTTAATATGATATTGATAACAATCGAAATAACGGATAAGATAACTGGAGTTGTCGTATCACCACGTGCCTGACGCATTGCTTGAAATGCTGTAAATAAAAATAGAAATACCATTTCAAAAGAACGCACACGAAGATAGGTTAAGCCTTCTCGATAAACCGAACCCTCCGCACCCATAAGCTGTAATACGATTGGTGAAAAAAGAAATAGTAACACATTTACGATGAGACCAATGATAATACTTAAGATAAATAATAATCCAGAATATTGCCGCGCCGACTCTTTGTCCTTTGCACCAAGATATTGACTGATGATGGCAACACCTGCGACTGCAAGTCCTGCACTTAACGATAAGAAGATGTTTAAAAGTGGCCAGGTAATGGAGATTCCAGCCTGTGCTGCTACTGAGTTTTCCATTTGACCAATGAAATAAGTATCCACAAGATCATGAAACGATTTGAGTAAGTTTGCAGCCATAACAGGAAATGCTAGATACATAAACGCCCGATATAGCTTCTTTTCTTTTAATAATAGATAGTTTTTGTCTTTGTTTTCAAGTACCACGAATTTCTGCCTCTCTTATTTAGCTTATGTAGATTGATTGCATTGACATGGAAAACTCATGCGATGCCATTACATTGATGAAAAACCGTTGCAAAGTACCAGAATCACATCTTCTTTGCAACGGTTTCTTTACACTCAACAGTATCTTCTATAATACCTCTTCTTATGTATTTCGTCAACAAGGTAATGTTGAGGCATTACTCACTTGTTATAAATCAGGAGAATCTGACTTCTAACCTTTTAAAAATACGGTAAACAGCTTCACAATAAAGTTTGGAAGTTGTGGATAACACTCTTTAATCATCCTCCTTGCTTCTGCTCTTGATGCGGAATCTACGTGGAATTGATGCACTCCTTTCGTCTGATCACCGATTGCAATATAACCGCTTGCATAACCACCAGCACCAATATTACTTGCAATGGCACAACCACCAAATGCATACACACCAACAGCCAATCCACCGAATGCAAAAATACCGACTGCAACCCCACCAAACGATATGCCTCCTACACTAATGGCACCAAAGGCAAATAGTAACCCTAACGCAAAAGCACCAAGTGACAGAAGTCCTAGGGATAAGACACCTAGACTGATTAGTCCAACCGATACATTTCCTATTGCGATAATTCCCTTTGCAACTAATGGCTTACCATAATAACTCATATTAATATGAACAAGTGGAATCCCACAAAGTGTCTTCTTGCTCTTATACTCATAGCATCCTGGCTTTCTCTTTTCCACTAATTTTTTTATTGTATTCAGCTGTTCCATGACCAAGGTATCATCTTGCGTTGTTACGACTGTTTTATTATGTTCCTCCGCTGTTGCATTATCTCGCACCAGATAGTCGATACTCACACCAAATAAATCCGCTAACTGAATAATCTTATCTAAAGAAGGGATTGACTGATCCGATTCCCATTTACTAACTGCCTGTCGGGATACTTCAAGATAGTCTGCTAACTGCTCCTGCGAAAGACCTTTTTCTTTTCTCAACTGAATAATCTTATCGCATAATTTACATCCAACTGTTGTATTCATCTTACAACCTCCTCAACAAATTCTATACCCTTACGTTAGCATGTGGAGGGGCTTTCGTAAAGAAAACAGCACCTTGCAATTTGTCAACTAGCAGTTGCAACCGTTGATTTTCCTAACAATTCTCCACTTTTACTACAAAAGCTTTCAAATCCGTTCTGAGATTATCTTACTCTGTTATGGTAAATTATACAAGACACTTTTCACTGATGATTCTACCACCTTCGTCTCCCGCTTTTGGACCCAACTCAATCTGGTAGTCACAATTTTGCAAAACTTCCTGATTATGCTCAATTAATACAATCGTATTCTTTTCTTCTATCAAGCGATGAAATAGTTTTAGTAATTCGATTACTTCGTTCCGACTCAATCCCGATGTCGGTTCATCTAATAAATATAGTGTATTGCCTTTCGTTTGTGTCATTAACTCATTTACCAGTTTTAAACGTTGTGCTTCACCACCGGATAACGTCGTGGTACTCTGCCCTAGGATCAGGTATTCTAAAGATACTTCACATAATAATTGTAAGACTGGCTGTAATCTTACTTCCTCGTTAAAGACCTTAAGTGCCTGTTCCACACTGAATTCCAAAACATCCGCAATGGTGTAGCCATGATACTTTACTTCTAACACTTGCTCTTTATAACGGGTTCCATGACAGACCGGACAAGGAATCCAGACATCGGACATAAATTCAGGATTGATCTTCCCAATTCCTTTACAGCAGTCACACTGACCAGTGGTACTGTTATAACTAAATGCTGCTTCCTTCAATCCAAGTTCCTTCGCCTTAGGAAGATTGGCAAATATTTTACGGATTTCATCCATTAGTTTTAGATACGTTGCCGGAGTGGAGCGAAGGTTTCTTCCAATTGGCTGTTGATCGACATAGCACACGTGTTGAAATGGCTTAGGATCCACACAGACTTTTTGATAAATGACTCCTTCTAACATACTGGATTTCCCACTTCCACTTACCCCATAAATACAGGTAATGGCATGCAACGGAATTGTAAAGGACACTTCTTTTAAATTTCGGTAACTTACCCTTTCAAACTTCAAACCATGTTGAAAATCCAAACATTTTTGGAGTGGAAGTACTCGTGCTGGTATCTCGGATAGACCTGTAACAATCGGACCATTCTCAACCACTTCTCCGCCATGGACTCCTGCTCCTGAACCAATTTCAATGATCTGATCTGCTTTCAAAATCATCGGAGCGTTATGTTCGACCATGAGTATCGTATTTCTTCGCTCGATGATTGTATGAAATACTTTCGTTAACTGCTCATAATCCTTGACATTCAATCCAGCCGTTGGCTCATCCATAATATAAAGGATTCCAGAGATATTCGTTGCCAGATTGGAAAGCAACTTTAGCCTTTTTTTCTCTCCACCCGATAACGTCGTTGTATCACGATCTAAGGACAGATAATCAATCCCCAATTGCTGTGCCATCTGACATACTCGTGCTATGGAAACAAGCGTCGTTTCAATTTTGGCATAATCCGAATCGGAAATCTGCTCACATACCTTCATGCACCAGCTCAAAATCTGAGCAAATGTCATTTGGGCCGCAACAGGATAGCGAACGCCTCCTACGGTCACGTTCCTTGCTTCCTTGGATAAGCGTTCTCCCTGACATACCGGACATACTTTATGTGCAACTAGCTGATTGACTGGATACACATCCCCATTCTCGGTGTAAAAGCGCTTGATAGCATGGATTGCCCCTTCCGCTGGGCGGCTGATGGAACCGTTTCGGCCATTTTTCTCATTTACATAGTTAAACGTCACTGTCTCCTCACCAGTACCATTCAATAACTGCTGTTTAAACTCATCTGGAAGAAGTTTATACGGAACATTCAGATCCACCTTCCATTTTTGTGCGAGTCCAAGCACTTCTCCTCGCATCCAGTTTGCATTCGGATGCTTCTGAAACTCTCGTAGTCCCTTATACCAAAGAGACGCATCGTCGAGCAACGACTTTTCTTTGTTCTGAATGATTGTATCTTCATCAATCTCGACAATACGTCCAAATCCATGACATCGTTTGCACGCAGATTCCGAATCACTATAATTAAATGATGATGGAGTCAGATGAAACATTATGTGATTGCAGTGGTAACACATCTGTCTTGTCTGTAGAAGAACCAACTGCCCCTCTACTTTCACATAACAGGCACCATGCCCCTTTTCCAATGCGTGCTCTAGCCGTGACCGTAAAGTTTGTGCTTCGACACTTTCTTTATTTAAGGTGTAAACCTCAACTTCTGGATTCGACTGCAATAGTTGTAGCATCTCTTCAATTGTCATCGGTGCTATGATTTCTCCACAGTTTGGACAGTGTCGAATTCCAATCGTCGCATAGATGGAACGCAGATCATCGTACAAATCGGAATACGTTCCAACCGTAGAACGTGCATTTTTTCCAATCGCTTGCTGTGTAATTGCTACGGCTGGAATCACTCCTGTCATACGAGATACCTTGGGTTTCGGCAGAAGATCACGAGTTCCACTTAAATCCGCAAACCGTCTTTGACATTCTGCATAAATCGTATCAAATGCCAAAGTGGATTTCCCGCTGCCACTCACGCCCACAATGGCTGTAATCTTATGATAAGGGATCGTAACATTAATTCCTTTGAGGTTATTTTCATAAGCTTCATAAACTTTAAGACAAGGTTCCTGATTTACTTCTACTGTGTTTAGCTGTTGTAACAACTGAGTCGTATGCTTCGACTTCTGCTTGGACTGCATGGCATTACGGTCGATGAGCGTTTCTAAGGAAAGTTCTTGGCTATCCACCGCTTTATCCGTTGTATGATCTTGCCTTAGTTCTGCATTTTCTTGAGGTCTCTTAACGGTATCCTTATGATACGGTTCTTCTTCTACCCATGATTTTGGCCAATGTTCTACCCAATTTCCTACATTAACATTCTCAACATAATCATATCCCATTCGATAAGGCAGAACATTAATGCACGGTGTTTGATCATAACAATCCAGGGAATTTACATAGATTCGGTTATGAAGTTCATCCACTCGAAGAATCCTTGCGGTTGTCATCGCAATTGGATTTGGACGTACTGGAGAACGAGAGGCAAAAACTCCAACCCTAGGTGCATTCTCATAGGGCAGATTACATTCGGTGATTTTACGGAAGTTTTTCTTGTCAAATCGATGGAACCACCAGAATACACGAACGACCTCCGCTGCAAAAAACTCTTGGATCATCTCTTTCGGACATTCAATATAAGTCTGGCCTTCAATGACTCGAATCGTTCCACACATATCCACATGATACTGATTGGATTTCGTCTGTTCCACTCCTTGATCCAATTGTATTTTTGTGATGACACGATCCTGTGAAGGAACCACTTCTTTCTGCATCGGATTCAACGTGATGACACGATCTTCACATGGAAAATATGGCTTCAGATCAAATAGATCACAAACTTTTTTTTCTTGTATCCGTTTCGCTCCTAGGGAAACGATTTCACCAACGATCTTTCCACTCTTTTGCTGGATTTCCTCTACTTTTACGATGCCATGTTTTAATAACTTTTGGTCCTCATTCACCTTATTTTCTTCCCACGCAAAATCGCCATATACAAGATGCATATGGCTAAATGATTCTGCATGTGATAAACCTTTTTTATAATCCTCATTTACATGAATGAATACGTGATTTTCTTGAAATTCCATCTGACCGATGGCCGTTATCTGATACATTATATCACTCCTTTCCCAAACACAGGGTAAACCCTCACATGGTGTCAGAGTCAAGCATCTCTTGGTAAAAATCTTATAATGGTGGCCTTATCTGCCCAAAAGTACGTTTTACAAGGCACCATTTCTAACTCTCCAATGGGAACCGACAGATAACTTCTTACTATTTACGCACGAATTTCAATATCTCCAGAGGTTGTCTTTGCTTTAATCTTTGAAGATCCCGCACCATAGGTATATACTCCATTTTTAAGTTTCTGATTATGTATGTCTCGAAATCTACATTCTGTCTTCCCACTGACCGTATGTACATCTGCAACGTAACCAGCAATATTGTTGCAAGTTAATTCTACATCGCCACTAACCGAACTAAGCGTAAAGCAGCCCTCTTGCGCATTCTTAATCTCGATATCTCCACTGATTGAGGAAGCTGTACAATTTTTGACACAGATTTCGGCTTCAATGTCACCGCTCTTCGATTGTAGTTTTATAGATTCCCCTTGCAAATGTTCAATTTCTATTTCTCCGCTCACTGAATAGAAATCATTCTGTCTACCAGTTGCAGAAGCAATCGTAATATCACCACTGGCTGTACTCACGTTGCAGTCGCCAGTCAGATGATCACCACGAACATCTCCGCTGAGAGAATGCACATGAATGGTAGAACTCTGAATCTGGAAGAAAGTAGTATTACCACTCTTTGTATCAACATTTAGATTTGCTGCCTGACTTTGTTTACAAATCACTTTACCACTCTTCGTATCCAGCGCCATCTGATTGGTATTGCTGTGATCGACTTCAATATTTCCACTCGCTGACCGAAGTTCTACTGACTGGAAGGAAACATCATGCATCACAGTATCACCACTTAGAGACTGAACCTCAAGCTCTGGGAATCCATTTGGTACCTGAACTTTAATCTGCACATCTCCTCCAAACATTGGAACAAAGAGAACCGCTGAATTCTTTTTGCACAGTTCCCCGTAGATAATGCCACCTTCCATCCACGAACGAAATTCATAATAATCTTTTGCTCTACTTGTCTGATAGTTTACCCATTCCAGACGAATCTGATCATCCATTGATCTGGTTACTTCTACATGCGCGAATTTCGAACGAACTTCGATTTTTCTTGGTTGATCATCATTCGTTTGATTGCCCTTGAATTCATTGAGGTTTTTAAAACTCTGTTCTCCTTGCCCCTTTTCTAACGTAACGAAGGATGTTTGATTTCCAACAATCTCTCCATTCATCTTCTCAAGTGTAACTGTCTTATCTGGTCTCTTCTCCGTAATCTCACTTTTCTTAAGTTCTTTCACTAGTTCCTCAATCTCGCCTAATTCTTCACTGATCTGTTCTTCACTCTTACCATTTTGAAGACCGATTTCATAGTGTTCCTCATAATCTTCCATAATCTCTAACTTGACATCTTCTCCAAAGATTTCAAGTGCCTCACTTAACTTGCTCATATACTCTGAACGTTTCATACCAATACTCCTTTCTCCTACTTCTTATGTATTAATTCTTTTACTACGCCAACAAACTCTAACCATTCTTTTTTAAGATTTTCTTCATAAGCTCTACCAGACTCTGTCAAATGATAATACTTTCTTGCTGGTCCTCCAACCGATTCCACGAGGTAGGTTTCCACATAGGCTTCATCCTTCAAGCGTTTTAAAATCAAGTACAAGGTTCCGGTAGCAATCTCCATCTTGTTCGAGATTGCTTCGGTCAGTTCATAACCGTACCGATCATCTTCACATAATTGGGATAATACGCATAATTCCAAAGCTCCTTTTTTAAACTGAGCGTTCATTCTACACCTTCTTTCTCATGAACTGATTTATTTGATATGTATTTCATATCGGAATATATATCCACTTATTTCAATTGAATACATCATATCACTGACTATTCTATAATGCAACATAGTGTATATTAAAATATAATTAGAAAAAATAAAAGAAGTTTCTCCGCTACCACTCATCAGCATCATAGAAGCGACTTGTGAATATACGAAAAAACTTCATTTAAAAAAGGTATTGTTCGTCCCTTGTATTACACCATAAACCTTACATACTCAGCAACTGCATATCCAGCCGTAGTTTCACAGCTTGTCGTACAGACCATTCCAAGTTTTACACCAACCCAGCGTCCTGCCTGAGCTTTGAAGTCTACTGCTGGTTTGAATTGTTCTCCGTCCAGACGATAAGAAAGATAGATTTTTTCCTGTGGTGCATCCGTCGTCTCAGCACTTTCTCGGATTCCCATCCGTCTTACTTCATAACGAAAGCAAATCTCACTCTGATTTGTCTCCTCGCAGATTACTCGATTCTGTGTGGCAAATGCCTTCTCTTTCACAAATTCTTGTGTTCCCAAAATCTGCTCGATCACAAAACCATTCTCTTTCCGTGTACAAAGAATTCCACCAAAGGTTATTCCCATGGATACGATTCCGGCACTGTCTCCTACTTCCATATGAGATAAGTCCATTTTCATTTCACATGTAAATTCAGGTGCTGGCCATTTCTGTAATAATAAATTCGGTAGCTCTGAGATGACATTCACTCCCTGATCATATACTGCACGTAAATGAAGTTCCTGTTTTTTAGGATTGAGCTCATACCAATCCTTCTTCGGATTTGCGTTCCACTGCCATTGCAGACCTAACGTTTCTTTCGAAAAATCATCGGATTCCTCAGGTGCTGTAATCTCATAGATTCCACCAACCTTAGGTTTTTGGTAAGTGGTAACTGGCACCCCATAATCCGTGCCTTCCACATAAGCCCCAATCACCGGCCAATCGTTGACCCACGTCATCGGTTGTAAATGCGTGATACGCCCAGCAGCATACACATCCTGAAAATGTAGGAACCAGTCTTCTCCTGTCACTGTATCCACCCAAGCTCCCTGATGTGGTCCATTGATCGGAGTATTTCCCTGACGCATAACGACTTTATATTCATAAGGTCCCCAGATTTTCTTCGAACGCAACACCGTCTGCCATCCTGTTTTTACTCCACCAGCTGGTGCAAAAATATAATAATACCCATTACGTTTGTACATCTTTGGACCTTCAATCGTTTCTTGATCATTGAGGTTACCATCAAAGATTCTAACTTCTTCCCCAAAGATACCAGTTCCATCTGGTTTCATTCTTACCAAATGTAAGACGCTCTTATAACCGATTCGGCTTCGAGCCACACCAGCCACTAAGTAAGCATTGCCATCGTCATCCCAGAATGGGCATGGATCGATCCACCCAGCTCCTGGTCGAATATTGATTGGTTTTGACCATGTTCCAAATGGGTCTTTCGTCGTGCTCATATAAATGCCTTCATCCGGCATTGGAAAACAAGCATAGAATACACCCTCATGATATCGGATGGCAGGTGCCCAGACACCGCAGCCATGGGTTGGTTTCTCATATCGTTGGTCTGGAATCTCCTCTATTATATAATTGACTACTTTCCAATTCACTAAATCTTTGGAATGCAATAGTGGCAATCCAGGTGCATTGCTAAAACTGGATGCTATCATAAAATAATCGTCCCCGACGCGGATTGCATCGGGGTCCGAATAATCTGCATATAAGATAGGATTTTTATATGTTCCATCGCCTAAATCTGCGACCCAAGTATGTTTGTTCATAACCGTTCCATCCTTTTTCTTTTGTAATTATAATATTAGTCCTATGACTAAATCAATTCGCAGACCTATTATACATGATTTTTGTCTTATTTTCTAGTAGGAGATTAAATTCTTGTTATGACTGTTTAGCTATTCCATTTCAGCATTTCCAATAAACCTGGAACTAATTGTTTGGCACTTACACGTAAGATGATCTCTCCCTTTTCTGCAGTCGCACCTTTTGGATTTCCACCAATACCGATAGGATTTCCCTTTGCATCCGTCCAGTCCTCAGAAACCCAGCCGATGGTAACTGCTCCATAAGGGAGTAATGCTTTATTCTCCGCAAATGACTTCGGATATCCTGCTACTGCGGTATCCAATTTCACACATTCCGGATGTACTGCCATAACCATCGAAGTTTCCATCTCACCGCCATGGAAATCCCAAACATTCCCCTCTGAGATGGTCGCTTTGACCTCTGGATGGGCAAATGCACCCGATGACAAGATAAATGCTGACATACCATATTCACTTCGAAGCTCTCGACTTAACACCTGAATGATTGGAGCATTTCCACCATGACATACTAAAAATGCTATCTTTTTAAATCCATGATGATGTAAACTCTCGCAGATATCGTGTAGCATATGATAATACGTATCTGGTTTTAATGTAATTGAACCACAAAAATTCTTATGTTCTGTACTTAATCCCACTGGAATCACTGGGAAATACAGCATTGGAAAATCCTCTGACAATTCCTCTTTCAGATAATCTAACATTGCTTCTGCTATTATATCATCGGTTCCAAGCGGTGCTTGATTTCCATGTTGCTCTAAAGCACCCACTGGAATCATCACAATCGTATTCTTGCGATCAATCTGTTCCATCTCTAACCTGGTCAAATCTCGATAATTTTGAATCATAGTTTAGGAAAATCTCCTTTCCAAGATTTTAACTGCGGATAAACGTTGATATAATATATATCCGATCACACAATTGGCTCCAATCTTTAGTAAATTAAATGGAATCGTTGCTAGGATGATAAATGTCGGTAAATTTGAAATCGCTGGATTGACACTGGCTACAATCTGAACCACTGCGTCAAGAGAAAGACTCATAGCCTTTGCATAAAGTGGCAGTGTAATAAATGCATTAATACAGCAAGACATTGCAACTCGAATCGGTACGGATACGATTAATGCAGTTTTTGCTGCTTTTTTCGTCTGTTTCATTCCTTTAAAAATCAACCAGACTGGTACCACAAACAATACGACACCGATTAAATTCGCTAACTCTCCAACATACGCCGTATTCGTTCCTACCGTGATTAATTTAATCACAATCTTAATAATTTCAACTGCCGCCCCTGAAACTGGTCCAAAGGCAAAGATTGCAATGACACTTGGTACATCGCTAAAATCCAGCTTATAAAATGGTGGCATCATTGGAAGAGAGATTTCCAAACTCATTAAGACGCCTGCTAAAGCAGCAAGCATTGCTGTTGCTACAAGTGTTTTTAATTTTTTGTTTTCGTTCATACAATATCCTTTCCGCCATAAGGCACTCGCTTCTTTTTGCAAATTGAGCGAAGGGAAAATCGAAAGAACTATCGATAGGATAAACTTTCCTATTACTAAAAAAACCGGAGATCATATCATCTCCGGTTACTATGTACAATTATAAGTTTCAAGCCATATGCTACTAATATTGCATTTGAACTTAACACGCTTAAATCATACACTTACTTCTCTCATCCAGACTATACTGTTGGTTTTGGAATTCCAAAGCATAATGCCTTGGTCACCAAATCGGCCTATAAGGTTCGCGGACTATACCGCCAGTAGGGAATTGCACCCTGCCCCGAAGTTCGTATTCAATTTGCTACAGATAAAATAGCACCATTATATCGTAATGTCAAGTATAATTTTCTTTTTTTCTTACTTTTATCCAACAATTTTATAATAAGTTTTTGCAGTCATTGCATAAACGAAGGAATAAATGATAGCAAAAACAATCACTGTACCTGCTGTACATGCTGCAAACAACGGGACATTGGTCAGATACAAAACTCCTAACAATTTCGTAATCATCTTAAAAGCAGCAAGTACATGGATTCCTGCCATAACAATCGGTAAGAAAAATACCATGAGTACTTGGGAATGAATCGACTTCTTTACTTCCGAACGACTCATACCAACCTTTTGCATAATGGAAAAACGTTCTTTATCTTCATAACCTTCACTAATCTGTTTATAGTAAATGATTAATACAGTTGCCATAATGAAAAGAGTTCCTAAAAAGATACCAAGGAATAAGAAACCGCCATACATATTACGGAATTCAACACGATTGGACTCTTTACACTCTACTACGATCGTTCCAAACACTTTCTTGCTATCTTCATTTTTCAGTACAGTTCTCAAAGTTGTACTAAGTTCTTTCTTTGCTTCATCGCTACCTGTCAGATCAAGATTGATTCGATAAACGATTTCACTCTTGTTCTTGTTATAAACCTCAGCCTGGCCTTCACTAATCATTTTCAGATTGCTCTCATCCGGTACAACAATATAATGAACCGTAGTCACCATACCGTCAAAAGAGCATCCTACTGGAAACTTAGACAATTGATCTTTGATCCTATACTCTTTTCCAAATAACTCAATTGAAGAATCTAGTGACTTTCCATCACTGTAAATAAGCACCTCAGAATCAGTAAGAGACAGATTCTGGTTAGTTAATTTATTATAGTCTTCTAACGTCACAAACATTAACTCATTTACATTTGTATTATCCATAAAAAAGTCTTTTTTAAATATAAACTTTCCATTCTCATTAATGGTTGAAACGCTTAAATAGTGGTACTTTTGTTCCTCTACGATTGGTAGTTGCGAGTCTTTGACAAGTTCCATCACTTTCTCATAGAATTCCTCTGCTTTATCCTCACCTGGCACACTCCCTTTCTGCTCGATCTGAAAATCATAAGGGAAGGTATGCTCAATCGCATCATCAATTCCAATATAAAGAGATACGGTACCAGATACCATAACCAATACCATAGTAGATAAAATACAGATGTTAGCTAAACCAACTGCATTCTGTTTCATACGATAGATCATTCCGGAGATCGAACTAAAATGTTTTGCTTGATAATAAAATCTTTTGTTTTTTCGTAATAACTTCAGTACAAAGATGCTGCCTGCGGTAAATAGACAGTACGTACCAATAATAACAAGAATAACGGCTACAAAGAATAATCCTAACGCTGCCAATGGAGCTTCGGTTGTCAATGCGATATAGTAGCCGGTCCCAATACATCCAAAACCGATCAATGCTAAGAGCCATTTTGTCTTTGGCTCACGCTCCCCAGCATTTTGTCCATGAAGCAATTCTATAGGCTTGCTTAATGTAATCTTAGCTAAATTGGATACTAAACATAGGCAAAAGATTACTCCAAATAAAAGGAGCGTTGTAATCACAGCGCTTGGCTGAATCTCAGTTTCCAACACAACTGGAAGTTTCACGATTCTTTCCATCGCCATAACTACTAAACGATTAAATAAAATACCGCATAATATACCAAGTACTAGACTAATCACTGCTGTATAGATGGTCTCCATCGCTAACACTTTTGCGATATGGCGTTTTTCCATACCGAGAATATTATATAAACCAATTTCTTTTTTTCTGCGTCTCATCAGGAAGTTATTCGTATAGAATAAAAAGATGACAGCAAAGATACCAATGACATAAGTACCTAACTGCATCATAGCCCCAATGCTTTCTGCCCCAGGCATTCGGCTCAATCCTTGATGGGACGCAATTGTACACATATTGTAAAACATCATGATCGTAAAAATACAAGTAAGTATATATGGCAGATAAAACTTACTATTTTTCTTCATATTCGTCGAAGCTAACTTCGGATAGAATAATTTACTCATTAGAAACACCACCTGTCGCTAACATGTTAAGAGTGTTCGAAATCTTGACAAACATCTCTTCATTGCTCATATTTCCTTTATAAATCTGATGAAATACTTCCCCATCTTTAATGAATAAGACTCGTTTTGCATGGCTTGCAGCTTTTGTGGAGTGAGTTACCATAACGATGGTCTGCCCATCATTGTTAATCTCATTAAATACCTTTAAAAGCCCATCTGTTGACTTGGAATCCAATGCTCCCGTTGGTTCATCCGCCAAGATCAACTGTGGGTTTGTGATCAGTGCTCGTGCTACTGCCGCACGTTGTTTTTGTCCACCAGATACTTCGTATGGGAACTTCTCTAATAACTTCTCAATTCCAAGACGCTGTGCAATCGGGATTAATCTTGTTTCCATCTCTTTGTAAGATTTTCCGGCTAGGACCAGTGGTAAGAAGATATTATCCTTTAAAGAGAATGTATCGAGTAGATTAAAATCTTGGAATACAAATCCGAGATTATCACGTCGATATGCTGAAATCTCACTTTCTTTGATGCTTAACATATTAGTTCCGTTTAACTTTACTTCACCGGAAGTTGGCTTATCCAAAGAAGCTAAAATATTAAGTAAGGTTGTTTTACCAGAACCGCTCTCCCCCATGATTGCTACATACTCTCCTTTTTCTACCGAGAACGTAACATTACTTAGCGCCTGTACCTGCGTTTTATTAAATCTCGTGGTATAGATCTTTTTTAAATTGTTGACTTCCAATATTGTCATGTTTTCTTTTTCCTCCTGTATTTACAATTCGTACTGTTTCGTACTTTCTGATATCGATTATAAAGTCTATGTTGGTTTGTAACCATAACTTTAGCTTACAAAATAAAAAGGAACCTTACATTCTTGTAAGGTTGGAAGTCTATGTTATTCGTAAATTGATGTAACCGTAGCAAGATACAGTCTTACCTTTGTCCCTTTTCCAATCTCAGACTCAATCTGAATTCCATGTCCAAGACGATTCATAATTAACTTGCATAAGTACAATCCAAGACCTGTGGATTTTTTATCATCACGACCATTATAGCCGGTAAATCCTTTTTCAAACACTCTTGGAGTATCCTCGGGTGCAATTCCGATTCCAGTATCCTCAATGACTAATACTTGATTTGGTTCCATATAAATGGAGATCTTGCCCGATTTTGTGTACTTCAAAGAATTCGAAAGCACCTGTTCAATCACAAATAACAACCATTTTTCATCCGTTAGGATCATCTCATCAACATAGTCATAGATTAAAGTCAATTTCTTTTGAATGAACAAACGGGCATATTTACGGATTGCCTGTTTGATAATTCTATCTAAAGGATATTTCTCGATCTTATAGTCTGTCGTATTACTGCCCAGTCGAAGATAAGAAAGAACCATCTCCACGTATTGCTCTATTTTAAACAGTTCATTCTCCAAAACTACGCGATTCTCGATTGGCTCTGACTGTAATAAAATTCTTAACGCGGAGATTGGTGTTTTGATCTGATGTACCCAAAGAGTATAATAGTTGATCATATCCGTCTTTGCATGATCATTTGCAGACAGTAAATCCATCTGCTGCTGGTGCATCAGACGAATAATTTCCTGATACTGCTCTTCAATCGAATCCTGAACAGCTGGTAATTCATCAATACATAGATTGATATTAGGCTTTAGTTCTTCTAATAATTTATGTTTTTTATAAAATCGATAAATATCAATGATAAGTAATACACTTCCGAAGAAACAACAAAGAATAAACGCATAGATAACAAGAGATATATCTGCCTTACCAACATAAAAGACAAGCATAAATATGAATCCAAAGAATCCAAATAAGAGGAAGTTTTTTTTCTGAAGTTTTAGGTATTTCGCAATAATGCTCATTCTTTACTCTCCAATCAGATAACCCATTCCTTTTTTTGTTAAAATAAAATCAACCAATCCAACAGACTCCAATTTTTTACGTAGTCTAGTTACATTGACTGTTAGTGTATTATCATCAATAAAGCTGTCTGTTTCCCACAATCTTGTCATAATCATATCACGGCTAACGATTTTTCCTTTACTCTCCATGAGTAATTCTAAAATCTTATATTCGTTTTTTGTAAGATTCAAAGACTCACCTTGATAGGTTAACGTATTATTCTGAGTGTTTAGAATAGCTCCTTGATGCTCAATGAGATTATTTTGACTTGCAAAGTCATAGGTTCGTCGAAGCAAAGCCTGAATTTTCGCCATCACAACATTTAGATCAAATGGTTTAGCGATAAAATCATCTCCACCCATATTCATCGCCATAACAATATTCATATTGTCATTCGCTGACGAGATAAAGATAATCGGTACCTTCGATACTTTTCGTATCTCATTACACCAGTGATATCCATTGAAAAATGGAAGAGAAATATCCATCAGTATTAACTGGGGAGAAAACGCAACAAATTCTTTCATTACTGACTGAAAATCTTTCACACAATTAGCTTCATATCCCCATGTCTTAATATGTTTACATAAAGCGTCTGCAATAATTTCATCATCCTCCACGATAAAGATTCGATACATTTGGTTTCCCCCCTTGATCGATATTCTAGTTTTTCTTCTAACTTTGATTTCTTCTAACGTATTTATATAATTCTTCTTTACATTGCAACAATCTGTATAATCAGCATTTCCACAGCAATCTGATCGATCATACGTCCCGTCTTAACTAATTCTTCATACTCTGTTCCAAGCTTGATTGCATTTAACAACACTTGATTTTTAAAATTCTTGGACTGCTGAAGATATTTGCTTACTGCAAATGGTGGTACTCCAATCTTAGAAGCAATCGTTACATTATCGTTTCTCTTCTCCTGGTAAGCTTTTACCTGAAGTAATATATTCATATGACGGATCAACAGATAAAGAATCGTCATCGGCTTTTCTCTTAATGTAATCAGATCATAATATAATTCCAGTGCCTTTGTCTGATTTTTACTCGCTATGGAGTCTAGCATTACGAACATCTTACCAGTAATCTGTTCACTGCATACCATGTCCACATCTTCATTCGTTATAATATCTCGACCATAACAATAAGCCATTAACTTGCTAAGCTCTGTTTCAATATTGTCCATATTAGAACCTACTTTATTTAGAAAGTAGGTTACAGTCGCTTCCGTAGCCTTCTTCTCATCTCGCTTTAATAAAGATGCAATCCACAACTTCAGATTTTTTTCATCTAGGCCATTCATCTCACTAATATAGCCTTTGTCTTTCACTGCTTTAAACAGTCGGTTTCTCTTATCGACTTCATTTTCCACAAATACGATATACGTGGTATCTGGCATCTCTTTTAGAAAATCTGCAAATGTATTAGCTGACTTAAACCATCCGCTATTCTCAATCAGAATTAAACGTCTGTCATTAAAAAAAGGCATGGTTTCTGCAATGTGGATAATTTCATCCACATTGATATCCTTGCCTTCCGCATACGTATAATTCATATCATCACTATCCGAAAGTATGGCTGCCTTCAACTTATTCTTATAAAGTCGTTTCATATAAGCCTCTGTACCATAAATCAGATAACAGTTTTTATATTCATTATTTTTAATATGCTGTTTTATTGTATTCATGTAAGGTTCCCTTAATTAAAATAACGCCTTTCCAATTTGTTCACCCATCTTAATCACCGTTTCGTAACCTTCACGTGTGTTCTTTAAGATATCTTCATCAATGCCTACCGCATCACGCTGTAAAAGAAGAACACAGGTAGAACCACCAAATTCGAACTTGCCCTTTTCCTGTCCTCTCTTAACCACTGCCTGGCGATGATAATTATTGATCTTACCAACCATCAGAGCACCTACTTCCATTTGCACTACTTTCCCAAAATTTTTGGTATTCATAACACAGTAGGATCTTGAATTCTCTTTATAGATATTTACATGATCAAGTATAACAGGATTTACGGTATATAATTTACCATTAATAAAGTGATTGCGTTCCTTGAAAGCATCATCCACATAACAGTATCTATGATAATTATCAACCGTTAATCTTAAAATAACACATGTACCACCGACAAATTGTTTTGCAAGTTCACGATTACGTAACATAGATTCAATGGTATAATATGAATTCTTAATCTTAAACTTTGCATCTAACGTGATTGGATATGCAGTCGCTTTTCCATCACAAGGCGCAATCAGCGTAGATGGTGTCTTATCAATCGGACGCTTACTTTTCTTGATTTTACGAGTAAAGAATTCGTTATACGAACGATATCTTTTTCGTTCATAATCTTTCATCTGAATATTGTTCTTTTTTACAAAAGAGTCAATCAGAAATGTGGATGGCCATGTATCCAAGAACTTACCAGCAATTTTTGAAACCGAAGGTCCCGCAAGAACACGTAATAACATACGCATTGGAGCCTTGGAATATATAAATTCTAAGGTTTTATCCTGTTTTGTTGTGGTGCTAACTGAATTACCATTTCGATCTCTATATTTCATTCCATAACCTCTTTCATTAACCCTAAACTAGAAGAACACCAACTAAGATAGCGACACCATAGATAGACATAATAACGCATCCTGTATTGCCTGGTTTTTTTACTTTAAAATCATAGACAAACAAGAAAGAAACGATCAATAATACGATAGAATAAAAATATCCTGGGATATATTTTGCTCCGATCAATTCACGGATGATATATGCACTTGGAAGTATCATGGAGATTGTTGTAACAGGTAATCCTTGATAATACTTTCTATGTTCTGTTGTCTGCTGTTGTCTTGCCATTTCTTTTACGTTAAAGTATCCTAAACGAATAACTGCTGCTAATGCAAACAATACTGCTGCAATCGTACCTAATGTACGGTTTTCACATGTAAAATATCCGAATAATCCAGGTAATACGCCAAAACATACTAAATCACATAAAGAATCAATCTGAATTCCAAATACTTTTGCCTCATCGCTTCGCTTCTTCATTGCTCTGGCAACCTTGCCATCAAACATATCGCAAGTTCCTGATATGATCAGACATAACAACGCCCATCGAAAGTTTCCTTGAAATATCTCTGTAATACCGATCATGGAAGCTGCTAAGCCTACATAAGTTAAGATTACCGAATAATTATAAAATCCTATCATACTAAAGTCCACCACTCTCTAAATTTTTCTTACGACTTACCAGAAGATATGACACAAGTGTAATTACAGCACTCACAATGATCATTGCGTAGTAAGTAATTCCTCTGCTCAATAACATTCCTGGTAGAACGAATTCCTCACCAAATACTGTTAAAAAGATAATTAAAAAGCTACTTTCACTTGCGCCCATCGCACCTGGCAATGGTAACGAATCAACTGCTAAAGCAATTATCGTCTGTAATGAGATGATCTGGACTGCACTTGCGTTATGCAGTCCAAATGCTCGATAAACCACATAAGTTACTGCAAACAGACACAATCGCTGAAATATGGTCATCAAAAAGACATGAACCAAAACCGGTTTATTCTGTTTGATATAATCGGCACTCTTATCATATTTACTCAATGATTTCCAAGCTTTTTTTAACCATTTTTCTCGATTCTTGATAATACGATGCTTTCCAAGCCAGAAAATCACTTTTCCAATCGTATCAGTTAACCAAGATTGTCGAAATAATGCAAAAACTAAGAATAGAACAAAACTAACATTACAGATAATTCCTATTATAATTAAAAACCATATACTTGAAGCATATGACGAAATAAAATTCCATTCAAATATTGCTGCAATGGCACACATAATAATCAGTACCGTTTTATATGCAGCTGTAACGATCATTAAAACAAATGATGAGACCGCCACACTAATTCCATCTCGCCTCATCCAGACAACCTGCATAGGTTGTCCACCGGTTGCGCTTGGTGTAACTGCACTGAAAAAAAATCCTACGAATGAATAAATTATACACCGTACTATACTGACTCCTTGTCTGATCGTATGCATGAGATAATGAATAATCAATGATTCACTGCACACAAATGCAATGGATAGCATCATACCAAGTATAATATAACTCTTCTTTGCTCGATGGATTGAATCTATTACGGCTCCTATTTCCTGGTCTTTAAACACAATATAAGCAGTTGCAACAAATACCGCTATAAGAAATAGCGTATTAATAACAACTTTCAAATATTTTTTAGTCAACGCCTGGTCCCCCACCCTAAAACGATTAAAACCGTTATTCATTCATACCTAAGAGTATACTATTTTCACCACCAATTTTCAAGAACTTTCGTAAAATGAAAAAAACACTTAATTCAAATTTGTGCAATATAACAAAGCCCTAAAAGGATATTACTACATTCTTTTTGGGCCTTGTTATACATTACTATTTTACTTTGTAGTTAATTCCATGATCGATTGCATACTGTTCAGCATAAGATCCTTTTTTAACATTAACACTCGTAATATTAGTGTTCTGCATAAATGCACCATCACTAATCTTAGTCACATTATCTGGAATTACAACATCACCTTTACAACCATGACCATCATAATAAAAGCCATCTTTGTCATAATCCGATGGATTCCCATTTCGATGCCAAACCGATAAACTTTCTGCATGCGCTACGATAGGTGCAACCCCAACCATACGATCTGGGACCAAAGTAATGAGTAACGCGACTGCAAATATTTTCACTCTGAAACGTCTTAAACTCCTCATATTTTCCTCCAATCTACATATGTTGCGACATACAATCTTTGTATGAATATGTATATTTCTGTAGTAATAATGTATAACATTATATATTTAATTATTTTAGTAGAGAGATTTTTTCTAGCTTTTATGATATATAGTGCACTTTCTTGTAGTTTTATTAATCTCATTGTTGTACCTAAATTTTAAGGAAACTTTTTCAATTCTATTGCACCACTTTCTCTTGTCATTTGAATTCTACACCCACACAAATGCAGCCGTTTTATTGTCTCTTTGTGTGGATGCCCATACCGGTTCTTCTTTCCAACACTGATGACTGCAAGTTCTGGTTTTACCACTTCTAACAACTTTTCACTCGAAGAATTTCTTGAACCATGATGTGCAACCTTCAAAAATTCAAAATGTTCTCCTAGTATCTCTGGATAATAATTTTCTACCACCCTCTCCTCCATTGTCTGATCGATATCTCCTAAAAACAGACCATCAAACTCGCCTGATTTCGCCCATAATACAAGGGAAGTATTGTTTCGATTTTCCACTGCTTCTCCTTTCTGTGGAAACAATGCCCGAAAGGTAATATCTCCAATCTGACATGCCTGACCTGACTCCATCGTTACAACAGAAATGTTCTTTTTCTGTGCTAACTGGATGATCTTCTGATATGCCTCATCATAAACATTTAGATTCGGTACTACAATTCTGCCAATGGTAGTCTGTCCATCGTAATCCTTCAACGCCAAGGAATTGGACGTTATCTGCTCAACACATTCTAAAATACCACTCACATGATCTTGATCTGCATGACTAATAAATATTGTATTGATATGTCGAATCCCCTTTGATTTTAAGAACGGATGAATACGATACTCATAAACATGATCAACATCCGATGATCCCCCATCAATCATAATCACCTGTTCCTTGGATGTGAGCACAAAACAATCTCCCTGCGATACATCAAGACAAGCAAGATAAATTCCATTTGGAAGCTGAACTTGAAAAAACAGAAGTAAGAATATGAGTCCAAACCAGCTCCACTTTCTTGATTCATAGCAATAAATAAAGTAGGTAGCAAATAGTATAAGATAATATCCTACCATCTGAAGGATGGACAGCTGACCGACTAAGATCAGATGATATGGTAATCTTTCTGGGATATGTAAGATAAAAGAAAAGAACTGCAACAGATAGTATGAACCACCAATGAGAAACCTTCCTAGAGGAATAAAAAGAAAAGAGGTCAAACAAGCAATCAAGGAGGTTAAGACTAGAAATGAACATAGTGGTAAAAGAATAAGATTGATCAGTATCGAATAAGGTGCGATTTCATAGAAAAAGTAGCAGGTAAGAGGCAAGGTCACAAGCTGTGTAGAAATACTAATCAGCAGTGACTTTTTGATTTTAAGTCCCTTTTCCCCTTTCTTAGCAAATGCTTCACACAATTTTGGATTTATAACTGCAATACCAATTACCGCAGCAAAGGAGAGTAAAAATCCTGGTTCATAGAGTTGAAGTGGTTGCTTTAGCAATAAGATAATCGCTGCAAGCGAAAGAGCCGAATTCATGTCATACCATCGTCCAATGCAAACCGATAACATCAAGATAGCAAACATTAATATCGCGCGACAGGCCGATACCGTAAATCCCACTAGTGCTCCATAAAAGATTAATACGATCACAGGTACCCCAGCAGCGAACCATACAGGCGCTGTGATTTTACGTAAAAGAACATATAGTCCATAACCTAATAGCGAAATATGTAAACCAGAGACCGCCATAATATGAGCAAAGCCATTTTTTTGATATAGTTCTTTTGTCTCCTCGGATAATAAAGTCTTATCTCCAAACAAAATTGCACTCATCAATCCTGCTTCTTCTTTCGGCAGTAATGCTTGAATCTGCTCTGTTAGCTGACATCGAGTGCGATAAATGAAATTCGCCAAAAAGGATGTTTTATGATCTGTAATTTGAATGTCCTCTGCAAATGCTTTGCAGCTCACACCTTTTGCTTTATAGTACGAAGATTCATCAAATTGACCTGGATTTGTCGCTTTCGATAATGCGAAGATCGTTCCACGAATAAGAAGCTGATTTCCAATAGAAAACTCTAAGTCTTGTTTTGTATAAATGACAGCCTTGGAGTCATCCTCATACCACTGATCTTTTGCTTCTTGATAGACTTTGATATGTTCCACTAGAAGTGTTATTGTATCTCCTTTTTTTCTGATATCCGAAACTTCGCCATACATTCTTCCCTCCATAGTACTGGCAAGTTCGGATTCCAGTGGACTCACCTGCTTTGCCTGAACCATACAGATAAATCCAAGAATAAAAAAGACTGGCCATACATATCGATGCCAGTCTTCTTTCGTAAATAAACAAATAGAATACGTTCTTTTACATAATCTAAATCGCCAAGAAATACGAATTCCTTTTCTGAAAAAGTATAAGAATAGAAAAAGAATCAATCCCAGGACGATAACATAAACGCTCTTCCATTGATAACATAACATTCCGAGCACTAACGAAACCACCCATCCAAGCAGTGGTCGTTTTATCATCCCATGCCTCCATCTGTTATTTTTCGCCTTCAATAATATTTAAGTTACGTTCAAACACCTTATCAAACGGTATGGATTTGTAACTCTCTACGTTTTTTCCATTAATCGTGAATTGAACTTTATCTACAGTTGGCTGCTCAACTAGTGTATTTACGATGGAATAGATGGTAACTTCTGGGCTAATGCCTTCTACAGGATTAAGAAATGCTTCATTAAAATCCACACTACATATTCCATCCTTTTTCGTTACTTTGTTCAGTATCGTATCCGATGGAAGTGTTCCACGCAACACGGCTTCTTCTTTTTTTTCAGTTGGTCCATCGATTAGCTGTTCAATGATGACCTGCTCTAGTGTAACATTACCAGAGTATTCCACCTGACGCTGAGATTCTACTAATGCATCTCCTGTGCTATTAGAAAAATAAATCGAAATTACTGCATTTTGTGAATACGTCGTCATCTCACCAACCGTATCGATAAAATCATCCGCCCGCATACGACCGATCAGTACATCTCCCTTACTTAATGGAAATCGGTTGATAAAGAACTCTACTTCTTTCACGCCTTCAATCTGAGTAAATGTCTTAACAATCGAAGCACGCATTAATACCTCTTGAACTCCAGTCACAGTATTATAATCTTCATCAAAGATCAACTGAAGCTGCCCCGCTTCTCCAAAATTATGACCGATGAACGTAACAGCTTCCGGGATTGCTAAACGCATATCAGGATTCGTTGGCTGCTTCTTTACTGCGACCATTAATTCATTGATCTGTGAATTCATATCCTTGCCCTGTAACGTATAATTCTCTGACATGAGTTTTGTTTCATCTTGGTCGATATAATAAATCTTAAATCCTGTGTCTGTTTCCTGTTCCTTTTTTCTACACCCCGAAAACAAGACAAGGAAACAAAGCACGAATATCCAATATGTCTTTTTCATACTTTGTCCTAACTCCTTTGCATTTTTCCTTAAGGAATATAGCTAAGTGGAATACGAATTGTAAATGTTGAGCCCTCATTTTCCTTACTATAAACTTTGACAGCTCCATTGTGCATTAACACAACATTCTTAGTAATCGATAATCCAAGGCCTGTACCACCCGTTTGTCTTGCTCTTGCTTTATCCACTCGATAAAAACGATCAAAGATGTAGCCTTGCGCTGCTTCTGGGATACCAATACCAGAATCCGCAACCTTCACATAAAAATATTTATGATCCGCATTTAAGGAAACACGAACCCAGCCATCATCTACATTGTATTTCACTGCATTTTCAATTAAGTTTGAAATCGCAAGTGATAATTTAACTTCATCCACTTCTGCAACAACCGAACGAAAACTTTCAAAAATCACTTCGATATTACGTTTTTGAGCAATTGGTTTCAAACGTTTTAAGATAATTTCAAGAAGTTCATTGATATTCACTTCCTGAATGTGCATTTCACCCGTTTTCTTATCCAGCTTGACTAAAGATAATAAGTCATTGATAATGTTATTTTCACGTTCAATTTCCTCATTAATATCCGTCATAAACTCACGATAGATTTCAACTGGAACATCCTGCTGCGTAATCAGCGAATCTGCTAGAACTTTAATTGATGTGATTGGAGTCTTTAATTCATGAGACACATTCGATACAAATTCTTGTCGTGATTCCTCCAAGGTACGGATCTTTTGAAGCATCTCATTTAAGTTTTCGGAGATCTTCTCAATCTCATAATATCCATCAATCTTTACTTCATCATCCATATAGCCATCCGTTACATGCTGAATGGAAGCAACAATGGACTTTAATGGTTTTACAAGTCTTTTCGAATATAAAAACGCGATCATCGTAAGAACACAGAAGATAACGATCATATAGATTGTCGTCTGAACTCTCATATTCTCCAAAATAGCATACTCGCTCTCTAAGGATACATTGATGATAATCACACCAATGGTCGCCTGAGTATCCGTCCGAGTGATCGGAATTGTTATCTCCGCACGCTTTTTTATCGCATTTTTTACTATAGAACTCTTTCCGCGTAAACACTTAATTGCCTCGCTAGAAATTAGAACCTTATTCACTTCTCGTTCAAATGTATCATGAATGATACATAAATCTTCATCCACCACAAGAATACGCCCATCATATTGATTTGCGAGTAAGTTCAACTCTGTATTGACTTCGATTCCTGTGGAAGGATTAGAAAAATAGCCGGTAAAGATGATCTTATTGGCAAGATTCGTACCAGCTGACTGTACATAAGCAATTTTATCATCAATACTTTGCTGCGTATATGCATCAAATAAGACATTTGTTAAAATGCCGGTCGGAATCATTCCGACCAGCATCAAAGCTATCATAATATGCACACGCATGCTTGTTAGTATTTTAAATTTCTTTTTAATTTTTGAAATAATATCCAACACCCCATTTTGTATGTACATACTTTGGTTCGCTTGGATTTTCTTCTATCTTTTCTCTCAAACGACGTATATGCACATCGACTGTTCTTACATCTCCAGGATAATCATATCCCCAGACAATGTTAAGCAAATTTTCTCTACTGTATACTTTATTTGGATTCAATATTAACAGTTCAAGTACATCGAATTCCTTTGCTGTCAGATTGATCTCATGATCAGCAATAAATACACGACGACTCTCGATATCCATTTTCATATCTCCGTACGTAATTACCTTTGATGCTTCATTCTCCGCAGCATTTCTTGCATTACGTCGCATAATTGCTTTAATTCTAGCTTTTACTTCCAGAATATTAAATGGCTTTGTGATATAATCGTCTGCGCCATATTCTAAGCCCAGAATCTTATCCATATCATCGCCTTTTGCCGTTAGCATAATGATCGGCATATTAGAAAATTCTCGAATCTGCTGACATACGTCAAAACCTGAAAGTTTTGGTAACATAACGTCGAGTAAAACGATATCATATTCCTTTTGCTTCGCAGCTTCGACTGCCTCTTCTCCATCATATGCACAATCAACTTCCATACCATCTTGCTCTAGTGTGAAGCGAAGTCCTTTAACAATAATTTTTTCATCATCAACAACGAGTACTTTCTTACCCAATCATTCCACCTCTTTCAACTTACGTTATCTTTAAGCTCATTTCACAGTAATATAATCTTTTACTTTTGAAAATATTGCTTCCTTAACCCCTGCAATTTGCATTATATCCTCAATTGTCTGAAATCCACCATGTTCTTTCCGATACCCTAGGATACGATCTGCTTTCGTTTCTCCGATTCCAGGCAATGTCATCAATTCATCTTTTGTTGCAAGATTTAGATCGATTAAATGGTTTTCTTTCGAATTCCCTTCTGCAAATTCCGATTCTTCCAATTGAAATCCCTCTTTAATCTCTTCTTTACTTGGAATATATATTTTTTGTCCATCTTTTAGTAACTGTGCTTGATTGACACTATCACATGCTGCATCCTTGGTAAAACCCTGAGCTTTCGTTACCGCATCGATCAACCTAGCATCTTCTTGTAATTCATAAACATCCGGCTTCCTAACACAGCCACAAACATGTACAATGATCCGCTTTTTTTCTTCTATTATAGAAGATGTTACAACCGTGTCCTTAGTTTCATACTGCCTTGTATCTTTGTCCTCTTTCGGAACGACTGTTACCATAACTGAATTAGCTTCAAGTTCGGGTAATTCAGTGAAATCATCATCTGTTTTGTTAACCACAATTTCACTTTCATCTTGATCCGAACAAAACGTTCTTGTAATACTTGTCCCAAGGTAGATACCACCTGCGACGATAAATAATATTCCGATGAAGCATTTTTGAAATACCTTAGTCTTATTCATTCCATAACCTTTCATGAAAAGACTGTACTCTCAACCAAACTTACATAACTATTGTACCTAATCTATTTTGCTAATACAAGTACGAATTTAGAAATAAAGTTATCTTTTTCAAGATTTTTAAATCCTTCCTAGTCCTTCCATTTAAATGTAAGAATTCCAGCAATAATAATTGCTAATCCTATGACTTTTCTCCATTGAAATGGTACCTTCTCTTGTCCAAACATACCAAATAATTCGATAATATAAGAAATTACTAACTGAGCTGATACAATGAGCATCGTAGCTTTAGCGGGACCAAGAGAACCAATGCTTTGGATAACGGTATACGTAATAAAAGCACCCATGGCACCACCGATTAGCATATACTTATCCTGAATCCGAAAGAGAGCGTCAAATGTTCCTTCCCGACCAGTTACAAACCAAGCAATGATACAAACAATCAATGCAGAAAACTGAACAAACGAAGAAGCTACCCATACACTTGTCTGCTTTGTAACCCCTGTATTAAATACCCCCTGAATGCTCATTAATGCTCCAGAAATTAATGCAATGATAAATCCCATAAAAAAACCTACCTTTATTCTAAGATAAAGATAGGTTTTCCAAATAAAATCTAATATATTACAAACATTGTGAAAGAATCGCAATCATCTGGTCAACATTCTCATTGGTAATGATTAATGGTGGCACAAAACGAATGATCTTTGTTCCCGCTGCAACTAAAAGCAATCCCTTTTCCTGGCACTTTTTAATCACATCCTGTACAGGAATATTTAATTCAATTCCTTGCATTAAGCCATAGCCACGATGAGCAACAATGCTAGATTTATCTTTCATCAATTGATCTAACTGTTCAGATAAGTAGGAACCAACTTCCTTGACATGATCAAGGATATGAAGTTCTTCAAAGATATCAAATACCGTACTAGCAGCCTCGGTTACAAAAGGATTACATGCATATGTACTACCATGGTCACCTGCTTCAAAAGCATATGCTACTTTATTTACGGCAGCAAACGCTCCAATTGGAACGCCACAGCCAAGCGCTTTTGCACTTGTCATAATATCTGGGAGAATGCCATACTGCTGATAGGTAAACATCTTACCCGTACGACCCATACCACATTGAATTTCATCTAGAATCAATACAATATCCTTTTCATCACACAGAGCACGAACCCCTTTGATAAAGCTTTCCTCTGCAGGATAGATACCGCCTTCTCCCTGGAAGGTTTCCATAATGATTGCACAAGTCTTCTCGTTAATCTTTGCCTTTACACTCTCAAGGTCATTAAATTCAGCGAATACCACTCCACCGATTAATGGTTCAAATGGCTCACGATACTTTTTCGTTCCGGTAACCGATACGGAACCCATACTTCTTCCATGGAAGGAATGATTCATCGCAATGATCTCACTATCCTTTGTTCCATGCTTTTTATAATAATACTTTCTTGCAAGCTTTATTGCACCTTCCACTGCTTCTGTTCCACTGTTTGTAAAGAACACTTTATCCATCTGGGAGGCTTTTAAGAATTTCTTCGCAGCTTTTAGCGTTGGTTCATTATAAAATAGGTTTGAGGTATGAAGTAATTTATCAATCTGATTTTTTAATGCACTTTTATACTTTTCATTGCTATAACCAATTGCATTGACTGCGATTCCGGCACCAAAGTCCAAATACTGTTTTCCATCGGTATCATATACATAAACGCCTTCCCCATGGTCAAGAACAATATCATAGCGATTATACATTGGCATCAATACTTGTTTTGCTTCTTCTATGATTTCTTTCATGTTGTTCCTCCTTATTGCTTTATTTTCATTGATAACTACCTTATGTAATTTTGGGATGATGTCCGATTACTACTTCTGTTTCTTTAATGTCTGCTCATGATCAAACAGCACGGACTCATCATTGATGATTGCCGTTCCAATCCCCTTATTTGTAAAGAACTCCAATAATAGGCAGTGCTCTCTTCGACCATCTAAAATATGTACTCTGGATACTCCATTACGAACCGCATCAATACAGTTCTTTAGTTTTGGAAGCATTCCGCCTCCGATAATTCCTTCCTCAATCAATTGATCGGCTTCCTCTAACGTTAGTGCAGAAATCAAAGAATCTTTATCTTCAAAATCACGATAAACTCCTTCGATATCGGTTAAGAAGGCTAGTTTTTCCGCTCCGATTGCAGTAGCAACTGCACAAGCCGCGTCATCTGCATTGATATTATAGTTGTGGAAGTCTTGATCCAATCCAATTGGAGCAATGATTGGAATAAAATCATTATTGATTAGGGTATCGATCAAATCCGTATTCACATCGGTGACATTTCCAACATATCCAATATCCTGACCATTAGCGGTTTTCTTTTCGACCATTAGAGTTGCACCATCTTTTCCGCTGATTCCTGCTGCCTTCACTCCCATTTGTTCTACTAACTGAACCAAATGCTTATTTACTTTTCCAAGCACCATCTCAGCAACTTCCATCGTCTCTTCGTCAGTAACACGAAGACCTTCTACAAATTTCGATTCATGACCTAAAAGTCCTAACCATTTACTGATCTCTTTTCCACCACCATGTACGATGATTGGCTGCATTCCAACAAGTTTTAATAAAACGACATCTTTGATTACATTTAACTGTAATTCTGGATCCAACATTGCACTTCCGCCGTACTTTACAACGACCTTCTTATTATTAAATTTCTGAATATATGGTAATGCTTCAATTAATGTTTGCGCTTTTACTAAAATAGAATCTACTTCATTATCCTGTGCCATGATATTCTCTCCTCTTATGAACGATAATCTGCATTGATTTTTACGTAATCATAGGTTAAATCACAACCCCAGGCAGTAGCAGTGGACTGTCCGGCTTTCATATTTGCAATTACAGTAACTTCTTTGGATGATAAAATCTTAGTCGCTAGTTCTTCATTAAATACTAATCCAATACCATTCTCAACAACCATGATCTTTCCTTCACTACTTTCAAAGAACAAATCGACAATATCTGGATTGAACTGTACTCCGGAATACCCCATCGCACACATAAAACGACCACAATTTGCGTCATTTCCAAAAACAGCTGCCTTAACAAGATTGGAAGTGATAATAGACTTGCTAAGTAAAACTGCATCTTCATAACTTGCTGCATTTAAAACTCTTGCTTCGATTAGTTTACTTGCGCCTTCACCGTCTCCAGCCATTTTCTTTGCTAGTGTCGTAGAAACATACTTTACAGCATCAAAAAATTTCGCATAATCCGCATTCTTAGTAGTAATTTCTTCATTGCCTGCTAATCCATTGGCTAATGCTACATATGTATCATTGGTGGATGTATCACGATCTACAGAGATCATGTTAAAGCTCTTTTGCACACTTTCACTGATAACCTCCTGCAATAATTCCTTACTGATTGCAGCATCTGTGGTCAAGATTCCGATCATCGTTGCCATATTTGGATGAATCATTCCAGAACCTTTGGACATTGCACCGATTGTTACGGTCTTACCACCGAGTTCGATCGTAACCGCACATTCTTTCGAGATCGTATCGGTCGTCATAATCGATTCTGCCGCCATATGACCAGCCTCTATACCATCGGATAATGCTTCCTTTAATAATGCTGTTCCAGCTACGATTGCATCCATTGGCATCTCTCGCCCGATTACACCAGTTGATGCAGTAAGAACAGAGTCAACCTCAATTCCGAGTTCCTTAGCCATTGCTTTCGCCATCGTCTCGTTATCCAAGTCTCCCTTTGTTCCGGTACATGCATTTGCAATGCCACTATTAATCACCATTGCCTGCAGTTTCTTTCCACTCTTCATCAGTTTCATATCCCATTTTACTGGTGCTGCTTTTACAACATTCGTTGTAAATGTTCCTGCTGCAACCGCTGGTACTGTCGAGTATACCAAAGCCATATCTTTTTTTTGTTTTTGTTTCTTAATTCCAGCATATACTCCAGCAGCCTGAAAACCCATTGCCGCAGTTACTCCACCGCTAATTGTCTCCATACTAATTCCCGCCTTTCTATGATTAAATTAGTCTAATATGTACGTCGTCTGATTAGTATTTTTATGCATCTTTTTTTTAATTTATGCATAATTTTCATAAATGTGCTTATAATTATACATCCGTTTTTTTTATTATGCAAGTACTAAATGAAAAAACCATAAAATTGATCGAAAGAAAGCTTCTGCTCCCTTTTAATTGGATCAATTCTATGGCTGTAATCATGAATCTAATTAAGAAGGCATCATTTCCTTCATAACCTGATATAAATGTGCAATTGGAAGTCCAACGATGGAATAATAGTCTCCCTGAATTCCATTCACAAAGCATGCAAATCGTCCTTGGATCGCGTAAGAACCGGCCTTGTCCATAGGCTCCTTACTGTTAATATAAGAAGCAATCTCTTCCTCCGATAAGGACGCAATGGAAACCTTCGCTACCTCATAAAAAGTATTGGTACGAATCGTACCATCCTTTTCTTTTACAATAACCGTAACACCAGTATAAACCTCATGCTCTCTTCCGGAAATCATACGAAGCATACGAGCGGCGTCCTCTTCGTTCTTAGGTTTTCCAAGAATCATCTGATCCACTGCTACTACCGTATCCGCACCGATCACCATAACAGGTCCTTGTTTCTGCTCTGCAATATCTTCTGCTTTCCCTTTGGATAACTGCATCACTAACTCACTAGGAATACTGCTTGTTGCAATTTCTTCTTTATTCGAAGGTTCAACGGTAAACTCAATACCAACCTGACTTAAAATCTCTCTTCTTCTCGGTGATCCAGAAGCTAAAATAATAGGGTACATACTCATTTCCTTTCTCTATCTCAATCTGATATATACTACATGTTAATTTTCTCTTCCTTTATTATACCGAATTCCCAACGAAAATCCATACTTTTCTCTTATCATCTAATCCAACCACTGAATCATTTATCCAATTTTATAAAAAAAGTCGCTAGTCATTTTGCACTTCAAAAAACTTGCAAAAAAAAGAGATGATTCCTATCGTTTATAAGCGTACTGTATGAAGTCGTCGGTACTTAAGCTCTGTATTTTAGAGCCTTAGTATCCGCTACAGACTTCATCCAAGCGAAAGCGTGTCGCGATTAAACGATAGGAACCATCTCTTCTTGCTCACAACCAATACGTGCAAAATGACGTCTACCCCTCTTATTCTTTGGATTTCACTAAACTTCCTATTGGAAAGCTTTCAATCAGTTCTGGTTTCAAGCGAGTTTTTGCAAATAACTTATCATACTTTGGAACATAAGCAATACAATACATTAAGATTGCTAATGCAACTGCGAAGAAGAAATCAATAATAGAATGCTGTTTTACGAATACCGTCGACATACAAATGGATGTGCTTAATAACACAACACCAGTCGTTAACCATTTCTTCTTATTTAATTTCTTACTTTTTAAGACTGCAATTGCTACACCAATGGAGTTAAAACAGTGAATACTTGGGCAGGCATTAGTTCCTGGATCGATAGAATAAATGAATCTTGTCATCTCAATTGCGAAATTATTACGTCCCAAGCTATCTAAATTAGGTCTGAAATATATCCCCGTTGGATAAACCGTGTAAGCGATCAGACAAATTGTCATACCGATAAATAAAAACATACAGGTACGATAATACTCTTCCCTGGATGTTAAGAAAAAATATGCAATCGTTAGTGGAATATAAGGAAACCAGATAAAATATGGTATGATAAACCATTCATTAAATGGTATCAAACTATCCAATGATACTTCTACTGCATGGAACGATTCCGCGCTCATCTTACCGATTATGAAAAACCAAATCAGATAAATCAGAAAGTACGATAAAATCCAAGCATGACTGCATTTCTTAAAAAACTCTTTCATATTGTCTTTTCTCTCCCTTTTTTCGTTGCTAAAGCATAGAGTTTATTAGTCTGGTCGTTAAAACCATCACTTATGTAAGCTCCAACCATGATTTTAGCATATCATTCCATCAAATTATAGTAGGATTTACTAAAATATAATTAAGTTTTCATTAAAAAGGTATTGCATCTATTTCAATTTTGATGTATATTTATAACATTCAAGTGTTTTTTTATTCAGTGAAGGAGGAATTTACTATGAAAGAAAAAGTTATTTTGGCTTATTCTGGTGGCTTAGATACCACTGCTATCATTCCTTGGTTAAAGGAGAATTATGATTATGATGTTGTCTGCTGCTGTATCGATGTCGGTCAGGGCAATGAATTAGAAGGACTTGAAGAACGAGCAAAATTATCTGGAGCTACAAAATTGTACATAGAGCATTTAACCGATGAGTTCGTAGATGAATACGTAATTCCATGTGTTAAGGCAAACGCAGTATATGAGAATAAATATTTATTAGGTACTTCCATGGCAAGACCAGTCATCGCTAAGAAATTAGTTGAGGTTGCCAGAAAAGAAGGTGCTGTAGCTATCTGTCATGGTGCTACCGGTAAAGGAAATGATCAAGTTCGTTTTGAATTAGGTATCAAAGCATTAGCTCCTGATTTAAAAATTATCGCTCCTTGGAGATGCAATGATACTTGGAAGATGTCTTCCCGTGAAGAAGAGATCGAATACTGCAAAGCTCATGGTATCGATCTTCCTTTCGATGCAAGCCACAGCTATAGCCGCGATCGTAACTTATGGCACATCAGCCATGAAGGTCTTGAATTAGAAGATCCTGCTAATGCACCTGACTATGATCACTTATTAGTACTTGGTGTGACACCAGAAAAAGCTCCAGAGGAAGGTGAAACCATCTCCTTATCCTTCGAAAAAGGTGCTCCAGTTGCTTTAAATGGTGTTAAGATGAAGGCATCTGAAATTATCACTAAGTTAAATGAACTTGGTGGCAAACATGGTATCGGTATTGTCGATATCGTTGAAAACCGTGTTGTTGGCATGAAATCCCGTGGTGTTTATGAGACTCCTGGTGGAACGATCTTGATGGAAGCTCATACTCAGTTAGAGGAACTGATCCTTGATCGTGCTACTCTTACTTGCAAGAAAGAAATCGGTAATAAATTTGCTGATGTCGTTTACGAAGGAAAATGGTTTACACCACTTCGCGAAGCATTACAGGCATTCGTTGAAGTTACTCAGCAGTATGTAACTGGTGAAGTTAAGATGAAACTTTACAAAGGTAACATCATCAAACAGGGTACAACTAGCCCTTATTCCTTATATAACGAAAGTATTGCTTCCTTTACAACTGGTGATCTTTATGATCATCATGATGCAGAAGGTTTCATTAACCTCTTTGGTTTATCCTTAAAGGTTCGAGCAATGAAAATGGCTGAAGTTGCAAAGAAAGAAAATGAAACCAAATAATTATTTGGGGCTGTGAAAAAACAGAATAAAAGATGAGCGTTAGAGACGGGAATCATATTAGAATTTGGCTATGTCCGGTCGAAAGGGAAAGGCAGCCAAATTCTAATATGATTCCCTGCCTCTCTCCTCGACGTTTTTGTGTTTTTTCACAGCTCCTTTTCCTTTTTGCAAATTTATCTCAATACTTTCTTGTAATAATAGCAACTATATTTCGCTTAGCAAGCTGTTTTACTACTCCATCCGCATTGGACTTTACCCCAAACACTCCTACAATGACTAGATAAAGACGTTTATTCGAAGTCTTATTAGTAGAGATATATGCACTTTTATATCCTGCTTTTATTACTTTTTCTTTCTGTTTTACTGCATTATCCATTACACTGTATGCTCCAGCCTGAACTTGATATAAAACTTTTGCTGCAGATGCGGAGGTTTTCTCTTTCTTCTCAATTACTTCTTCCACATAGTCCGTTTTTAGATATTCACAAAAGCCTTTACAGATTTCAACCGCACACTCTTTCCAAAAGGTTGAATCTCCCATCATCTTAGTTGCTTCTTCTAAATTTGTCATAAATGCCAGTTCCACTAATATGCTAGCCTTTGTATTCATATTTGCACAGTTGACCATAGCAAAGGCCCCTCGGTTAGTTCCTCGGTTCCGTTGTTTTGTTCCTTTGCTTAAATGATTCTGAACGATTGCTGCGAGACGTCTTGAATCGTTAATTCTTGCATCATTACTGTGATAGTATGTGCAAATACCATTTGCTGAATTAAATGTTTTTCCATCTCCAAATGCATTAAAATGAATCGATACAGAATATTGGCATCCTGCTTTTTTGATTAAATTCTGACGGGTGGTTAAATCCACATCCTCATCATCATATGCATTGTCATCATCCCAAGCACTCTGAAATACCTGAAAACCGCACCTTCGAAGTTCCTTTGCTAATAATACACTTACTCCTACATTGGCAATGTGCTCCCGAATACTTTCGTTTTTCTTTATATCAACGATTCCATCCTGATCAAAATCAATATCTTCAGGCATAGGAGGTGTTCTTTTTCCTGCGGTATTACTTCCATGGCCTGCGTCAATGGCTATTTTTATGCTACTCGCTAATGATCCCATGTCTTCCTCCTTTCGACAGATTACAATCCATTCTTCATTGCTCTTTCATCGGTTAAAATCTTTATCTCATGATCATAAATTACGTTTGGCATCGAACCAGCAATTGGTGCCCCCGGAATTACCTGCATGAGGGATTCCAAAGGTAAGCTCATGAATGGTTTCATTATCGCCTTGAACTGGTACATTAAAGACATATGCCTCTTCTTCTGATGAAAGGTTTTAGTAGCCTCAGCTTCTAATAAATCTTCTTCCAAATTCTCATTCATTCTATCTTCCTCTACATTCTCAACTTCTTCCACACTCTTTTTCCCTTTTTCTACTGGAAAATGTTCAATTGTCAGATTTACAAGGTCAGTTTCATACTTTTCTATAATCACATCACCCACCTCACTGGTAATATTTTTTTTATATACTATAAGTAACCTAAGTGGAGACTCAACCTTACTGTAATAAAAGGGTCCTCTCCAAAACGCCAAGCATGATTCGTCTATTTTCTCTCGATTAAATGCTAATCTGTTATAACATTTATACCTTCTGCTTCTTTCTGTATCACTGTTCATCTGATTATTCATCAAACCTCTTGTATCATGTAAATTCCTGCTTAATAGTTGTCCCAACTTTCTTTTTTGACGCCAAGAAATCTATACTTATCACGTGAAGATAAAGAATCCCCCTCGGTATCCAAGGGGGTTCTTTTGCTCTCTTATAGTACTATTTATGACATTATTCTGTAGTATCTGTAGAACCTGCAGTAAGCAATGTTACTGTTAAAATTGTAAAACCACATATAGTCTGTTAAATGTTGTCGGTAGTGGTATCGGTAGTGGTATCGGTAGTCTCGTTCTCAGTTGCTCCCGTGGTCTGATCCTGACCTGGGTCTCCTTGACCTGGACCGCCTGGGAAACCTGGGAAGCCTGGGCCTCCTTGACCTGGACCACCTGGGAAACCTGGGAAGCCTGGGCCTCCTTGACCTGGACCGCCTGGGAAACCTGGGAACCATGGGCCTCCTTGACCTGGACCACCTGGGAAACCTGGGAACCATGGGAAGCCTTGACCTGGACCGCCATAACATGGAATTGGCCATGGATATGGTTTACGATCGCATCTTTCACATCTACCGCACTCTCTCTCTCCTCTGCGCCCTTCTCTTTCACAGCTATCACAATCTCTTCCTCCTCTGCGTCCTTCTCTTTCACAGCTATCACAATCTCTTTCTCCTCTGCGTCCTTCTCTTTCACAACTATCACAATCTCTTCCTCCTCTGCGTCCTTCTCTTTCACAACTATCACAATCTCTTCCTCCTCTGCGTCCTTCTCTTTCACATGTATCGCAATCTCTTTCTCTTGACCAGAAACTATCACAACCATTTGCTCCTTCTCTTAGCCAAAAACTACCCCAGCGATTACCGCAAAATCTTCTCCAACAAGCACCGCAACCATTTCCACAACGATTGTCGCAACCACAACTATTTCCACAACGATTCAAGCAACCCATATACTTCACCTCATTTTCAATTATTAATAGTAATTTTACTATCACTATAATCTATGACATGATTCTACAAAATGTTACACAAATCATCATAATATTCACAAAATGTGTTATCTTATCTTTCTATTACAACTAGGATATGATAAAACATTGTATGGCTAATTTTCGTATGCTATAATGAGTGCAATATGGATAAAACCTATATATAATTAGAAGAATGATATATTAAAGGAGATAAAGGTTATGAATTATGGTTACTTTGATGAAGCGAACAGAGAATATGTTATAACAAAGCCTAACACACCAGCACCATGGGCTAACTATCTTGGTTCACCGGAATACGGTGCGATCATCTCTAACAATGCAGGTGGTTACAGTTTTGTAAAAAGTGGCGCAAACGGGCGAATTTCTCGTTACATTTTTAATCAAGAAGATAAGCCTGGCCGTTACATTTATTTACGAGATGATGAGACAAACGATTATTGGTCCGCATCCTGGCAGCCAGTTGGAAAAGATTTAAATACATACAAAAATGTATGCCGTCATGGTACAGCATACACAATCATCAGTGCAGACTATGCAAACATTCATAGTGAAGTATCCTACTATGTGCCTCTTAACAAAACACATGAAGTATGGAGATTAAAAGTTACAAATAATGATTCCAAAGAACGTGCGATCTCCACATTTGGCTATATTGAGTTCACCAACGAAGATCATTACGAAAATGATCAGGTAAACTTACAGTATACTTTATTTATCACAAGAACTTATTTTAAAGGTAATAAGATCCTTCAGGCAATTAATGAAAATGACTGTAAAGATGCAACTGGCAGTAACCATAGAGAACGTTTCTTCGGTATGGTTGGACAGCCAATCACTTCCTATAATGGAGATAAAACAGCATTTATCGGTCAATACCATAGTTATGGTAACCCAATTGCTGTTGAGAATGGCAAATGCGATAATACATTAAATTATAACTCCAACAGTTGTGGTGCTCTTCACTCTGCTGTGAAACTGGCACCAGGTGAAACAAAAGAATTCATCTATGTATTAGGTAAGAAAAATGACAAGGAGTCTGCTGAAATTTTATCTCACTATGAAACAGCTGGCGCTGTCGATGCCGAATTACAGGAATTAAAATCATTCTGGCATGGTAAATTAGAAAGTTTCAAAGTCAACACACCAGATTCTAACTTCAACAATATGATCAATACATGGAATGCATATCAGTGCTTTATGACGTTTATCTGGTCCAGAGCTGCTTCCTTCATCTACTGTGGACTAAGAAATGGTTATGGTTACCGTGATACTGTTCAGGATATTCAAGGTGTCATTCATCTTGATCCAGAAGCTGCTGCCGATAAAATACGTTTCATGCTATCAGCTCAAGTAAATAATGGTGGTGGCCTCCCACTTGTTAAATTTGATCACAACGCTGGTCATGAAGATACTCCAGATGATGTATCTTATGTTCAGGCAACTGGTCATCCAGCTTACCGTGCTGATGATGCTCTTTGGTTATTCCCAACTGTACTTAAATATATTGGTGAATCCGGTAATAAAGCATTTATTGATGAGGTGATTCCTTATGCAAATAAAGAAGAAGGAACGGTTTATGATCATTTAAAGAGAGCCATTCAGTTCTCTATGGAACGCCTTGGTAATCACAACATGCCTGCTGGTCTTCATGCAGACTGGAATGACTGCTTACGTCTTGGCAAGAAAGGTGAATCTTCCTTCGTTGCTTTACAATTATACTATGCTATGACAATTCTTCGAGAATTTGCTGTTGAAAAGAACGATAACGACTACATCGCTTATCTTGATAAGACTCAAAAAGAGTTAGGTGATACTATCCAGAAACTTTGCTGGGAAGGCGATCGTTACATCCGTGGATTTAAAGAAGATGGTCAGGTTATTGGTTCTAAGAAAGATCCAGAAGCAAATATGTGGTTAAATCCTCAATCTTGGGCAGTCATCAGTGGTCTTGCTACAAAGGATCAGGCAGAAAAAGCATTAGAATCGGTTCACCGTGAATTGAATACCAAATATGGTTGTCGTGTTATGGCTCCTTCCTTTGAAAACCATGCATTTGACGGTGCTCTTGCTATCCTGTTCAATAAATCCACCAAAGAAAATGGTGGCATCTTCTCTCAGCCACAGGGCTGGATTATCTTAGCAGAAGCTTTGATGGGTCATGGTAACCGCGCTTATGAATACTTTACAGAATGCTCTCCAGCAACACAAAACGACAATGCTGAAGTTCGTGTTCTTGAGCCATACGTACACGGTCAGTTCACAGAATCTGTAGATAGTCCATTTGAAGGCCGTTCTCATGTACACTGGTTGACTGGTACTGCTTCCACTGTCATGGTTGGCTGTGTGGAAGGTATCTTAGGTATGAGACCTGATTTAAATGGTTTACTCGTTGCTCCTGCAATTCCAAGCGAATGGAAATCCTTCACCATTGAAAAGGTATTCCGTGGCAAGAAACTTAACATTACCATTAAGAATGATAACGGTGCTGAAAGTGGTTTCAAAGAATTCTACTTAAATGGTGAAAAACTCGAGAAAAACTACATTCCAGCGGACAAAATGAAAGACACAAATGAAGTATTATTAGTTATGTAATCAAAAATTCAGACTCTATTTCTTCTGAATAAGGAAGCTGTGAATACAGCAAAAGAGACGTCGTTGCTCTCTTTGCTGTTTTTTCACAGCTCCTTTCTTATTCATACGTCATCTATAGCAACCTACTTCCTATAAATCCTACTTCTTCATATGTCATATCAACTACTCTAGTAATTAATCCATTCTCTGCCCCCTCTCTCCACTTGGTCCTGTATCTCCTTTCGGTCCCATCTCTCCCGCTGGTCCGATTGATCCTGGATTTCCCGTAGCTCCAGTATCTCCCTTGATTTCTGGATTTCCCTGCGGAATTCCGAAATTAAGGATAGGATAATAAGGCGATCCACTGTTTGTAACGGTTGCCTGACTACCAGTTGGTAATGTTGAAACATTACCGATCTGGATTCCTCCAATCGCTGCTAAGAACTCATTTGATGATGGTTGTACCATAGCAGATGGATTTCCTGTAAAGCAATTACCACAACAGAACTGATAATGATTCTCCGATACCTCATAGCATTGTAAAAGCTCTTTATTATGATCATCCATATATGCTCTCGATTCCAATATAGAACAATAATTACTATAAATTATGAGATAAATAGGAATTAGTTACATCATTATAGTCTTTTATTATCCCTAGATTTGCATTTATGAAGGTTCTGATTCGCTTCAAATCAGAATATATTGAATCAAGCATGTACCAGGAGGCCAGACAAATGAATATGGATATTATCACTTTGGAAGACTGCTTAATTAACTACGAGGTAAATAACAAGACTGCCTTAATTAATGACGGACATGTCATTGATTTTAAAGAGGAGGCTATTAACCAAACTTCCATTCCATACATATTGATCAGAAATGAATAAATTCATCAGAAACGACCATACTATCATGAAAAAGATGGAAAGGAGAGTTTTGTATGTTTAATAGTAAAGCAACACCTAAGAAACATACTGAATCTAACGGTATTAATAACTATACTACGAAAAATAACACATCCCAAAATAAAGTAGGTGCCTACAGTACTAGTTATTATGATGATGAGTATGATTTGAATGATGACGAAGATGATTTAGATTATAGAGACTACGATGATTATGAATAGAATTTGTTAATAAAGAAGCTGTAAAAACAGCAAAAGAAATGAGCGTGGGAGGCGAGGATTCCTCGTCTCTATCCTCGTTGTTCTTTTTGCTGTTTTTTCACAGCCCTTTGTCTATTTAATCTAAGGTGTTCATATATTTAAAGGAAAGAATGCTTACATATAGGAGGAGTCATGATTGATCTAAGTATTGTAATCCTAGCTCATGAAAATTACATAATTCCTTATCTAGATCGGTTAGAATTAATAATAAAACAATATTCGACTGAATTAATCTTAATAAATGAGACTGTAATCTCCCCAAATCTACCTTATACGTACCGTATCATAGAATTGGACCATCGAAAGCAAGATTTCCTTCCCTTCGTTATGTCTTCCTGTAACGCTGATCGAATCCTAATGTTAGAAACTGATATGGAACTATCAAAATCACTCGTTGATTTTATTTTATGTAGCTTGCAGGAGAATTCCCCGAATAATATTAGCTGTGTAGTAAAAAGTTACTTAACCTCCTCTCTAGAGTCTACCTATGAACATAGGATCACTTTACTATACCATCGCAACTCGAATGGATTGGTCGATCACTATGAGAATGAATCTTTATATGACTATAGCTTGTTACATTGTACACTGGATCGTTTTCCGTTCTACGTTAAAAGATTCATAAGAAACAATGACATAAGACCACTGCTTATTTGGTTTGAAGATTTTTGTAAACAGATTGATTCGAATGAAATCGATCAATGTTACACGTTATTAGAACAACTAAAACGATTAGAAGGCGACCAATGGGAAGAGTTTGAACTTAATTATAAAGCTCAGTTTAACAAAGACGCTTATAGTCAGTATCTAGGTTACTCCTCCGATCTGCAAAATGGTCGACTCAAAGAGAAAGCTCTGATCCAATATATCAGAGCTTTTGAAAGAAAAAGGTGCCGTTATAATTTTTTTCTACCGGATGCGATGAAGGATTCCCTGTACTTTGCCTGGCTAATGAAAGACATATTTGTAGCAAAGGAAAATCCACTTCCTCTTCTATCACATATAAAATCTCTTCGATTGCAACAATTACTGAACTACTTGCTTACCACAGACGCTGTCTTTCCCCGGATTCTTCAATCCTTTCTTGAAAAAGAGGTCCTCTGTGCACAAAAGAAGTTGGAAGTAGAAGCATTATTTACGCTCTATCATACTTGCCTCAATTACCTAGCTGCACATATTCAATCCTCAAGAGAACGCGACTGTGTGCTAAAACTGTACGCTCAGTATAAAGTTATGGCAAAATACTACATACTGAAATATCATCAGTTCCGTCATATATTCTTAAGTTATCAAGAAGAAACTACTCTGTTTTACTATAATCAAGCCTATCTCCGATATACTAGCAAGCAATTTCCATTTCGTCTTAGCATCTGTATGACAGTAAGAGATCAGGAAACAGAACTAAAACGATGTTTAGCAAGTTTAAGACCACTTCTTGCTTATGATTTTACAGAGCTTATCATAGTCGATACTGGATCATGTGATCGAACCGTCTCGGTTGCCTCCTCTTACACCCTAAACGTCTATTTCAATACCGAAAATGAAGACCCTGTTCAATCTCGTAACAAAAGTATCTTATATGCAAGAGGAGAATACTTGATGTTCCTGAATGCAAACGAAAGCCTATCTGCACTTGACTGTAAAAAACTCATCAATTATATTCGTTCCTACAAATATCTCCATTATTGTACCTATAATCTCAATATCACCGACACAAATGAAACCACCCAAATAGAACCAAGAATATTCAAAAATGACGGTACCATTTACTATACCACCTCCACACCCGATTCCCCCACGCACAATTCAAATAGCAAAGATCTAGATATCACGATTCAAAAGAATATAAAATAATACACCACATAATCCTACATGTATTCTATTAATAGAGGCTGTGAAAAAACTGCAATAGAGATGAACTAGCGAGTTACTCTTTCCTCGTTACTCATTTTGAAGTTTTTCACAGCCCCTATCAACTTATAATTAAACATTCAATCGCGTTCCTATTATAGAACAATGGTGAAATCTTGCTCATCGGTTAGTTCGTTGATGTTCTCATATGCAGTTTCAATTTGTGATCGTATACTAAGGAACGCATCCACAACGATTGGGTCAAAGTGTGTCCCTCTCGATGAGGAAATGATCTGGAACGCTGCCTCCATGGAATATGATTTCTTATATGGTCGCTCTGAAACAAGCGCATCAAATACATCTGCCACTGCCATAATTCTTGCACATAATGGAATATCTACATTACTTAATCCCTTCGGATATCCAGTGCCATCCCATCGCTCATGGTGATATACAGCCACTTGATTTGCCACCTCAAGATAGGAATCTCCCTCGATTGCAGCTAAAGTTTCCTCTAATATCTTACCACCCAACGTCGTATGAGTCTTAATCACCTCAAATTCTTCCATTGTTAAACGTCCAGGTTTGCATAAGATTCCGTCAGGAATCATTACCTTTCCAATATCATGAAGTGGTGCAGATAAATAAGTAAATTCCGCATACTTATTATCTAATACCTCCGGATATGCATGAATACGAAGCAATTCTCTTGTGATCAACTGTACATAAGCACTGGTACGTTTGATGTGCTTTCCTGTTGTACCATCCCGGTTTTCTGCAATATTGGCAAAACTGATAATTATCTGCTGCTGCATCTTTTCAATCTGACTCTTTTGCTTTACCACGTCTCGTTCTAAATCTTTCTGATAGTTTTCTAGTAAACGTAGATACGTCTGTTGATCGGTCACATCGATCAGACTTGCCATATATCCCTTCACTTGATTATTTGACTTTAAAATCTGGCAGATCGGCTGATACAAACGCTGATCATGCTCCAAAATCTTCGTTCTTCTTCGATAAAAGATATCTGCAACTGTTTGAGAAACTTCATCAATCTTCTTTCCACTACTAACTTGACTTAACTCAGGCAGAATCTTTTGCGCTAATGTATTAGCTTCCTCAAACATATAATTTTCATCTACTACTACATGTGCATTATATAAAGATTCAAATACATAATTTCTAGCCGCATCCTTAACATTACATAGATTATAGCGTAATACAAGGAAGAAGAAAATGAAAGATGAAATAAGAATGCCAAGTGGTGTCGGATCTAAAGGTGGATTTGCAAATAAATGAACACAATATGAAATAAAAGGTATAATTGTTGCTGCGAGTAATATGAACATTTTCGTCCGTTCTATTACCTTCTTTGAACCATGTCTATAATGCTTGATTGTAATTACAATCGTAACAATAAAACAAAGTAACATTTCAATCGTATAAATACTATGTACAATACCATAGGATCGAACTAGGATCGGTATCCCTTTTTCCATTTTTAATGAGATATTTTTATAATAAAGACTATGTTGGTCAAAAGTCAAAATAAGCAACATGCATATTATTTTATAAGCAAGAAACATCATTACATACTTTTTCTTCACTTTAATTTTACAGATGATGAGATAAATTCCTACAAATAAAGCATATAATGGTGCCATACCTAAATATCTCAATTTTAGTGCAGAGATTGCAGTCTGCAACGAATCTGCATGAAGTGATAGATAATATCCACAACTCATAAGTAAAATACAAAAAGCTAATGTTTGCATTACCTTTTGTTGTAAGGATGGTTTTTGCAAAGAAATAGCAATAATCAAAACTAAACTTACTATTACCGCTATTGTAACAAAACTATTCGCGACTTGATACATATTCGAACTCCTATTTTATTATCTTAACTGCTATAAGTCGATATAAATTCCCATATTGTCACATTTTTGACACATTTATTGTAACATATTTTTGCACTTATCGCAAGAAAATGGTAGAAAATTATCACAAAATAGTAATAATTATCTACCATTTTATACTATTTATATCAATTGCCACCCTGCGCTCTTACGAATAATTAGTCCATCTTTTTTTAACTCTTTTACTAAACGTTCCATACAAGTCGTAAATGTTTGGTTTCTTCTTTGAAATCCTAATTGTTCGCACATGATCCTACTAAGCTGATCCAATGTAACTTCTTGTTCCTTTCGAACGATTTCAAGAATCCCCGGCTTTAACTCATGATCCGAGATCATCGTAATCTCTCTTTTTTCGCTACCAGGTAAACGAAGCATAAAGGTGCTCTTATCCTTTAATTCCACAAAGCCAGACACAATCTCATACTCCTCCTTCAGTTCTCCCAAAAACTGATGTAGCTCCTTTTTTAGAGAAGGCGTGACACGTTTTAGATTACATATATTCGCTGCACGTTTTAAGATAACTTTTTCATGAACAGGCTGCTCCTGTTGAATAATTGCATCAAAGAGTTCATAGAAATCTCCATTCCAGTCCTTTGATGAAACATACTCCTGATAAGATTCAAATTCATATGTTGCTTTTGTGTTCTTCTGAACTCCAATATACTGTTTCCAGTCAGTTTTCGAACTAAGTTTATCTGTTCCAAAGACACCTGCTATCTTTTTCCCATTTGCAGACAGCCACTTTTTCTTCTGTTGAATTCGTTCAATCAGATATAAGGCTTTCCTCATATCTTTCATGCTATATTCATCATTTGGCTTTTTCAGCCTTCCATAAAAAGAATCGTAATCCTCCTTTAGTTTTAAGAGCAAACTTTTGGTATAGTCACACAGATCAAAAATATCATGAAAACTTTTTTCTGCTAAGATAACCTCTTCCGATTCCGGAAAAATCTTTCCGATCAGATTCACTAAATGCTTTAGATCAATTCTATCGTAATCTACAAGAAATGAATATAATTCCTCATAATCTTGTCTAATCTCTTCAAATTTTGTCTTTTCTTCAAGATATGTTTTACCAAATATCATTTGTATAGTCTCTTGCTCATTAGCAAGCCATGTCTCGTTGGCTTTAACAATCTTGCGATTATGATAAAGTGTTTTATACTCTTGTTCATTTAACAATACGATATCTTCAATAAATAATCGGCGTAATTGCTTTCTAGTTTTCCAAAAACTTGTACTAAGGAATTTTAGATTGTCCTCCTGTACTTTTTGAAATTCCTCAATTACCTCTTCATAAGTTTCATCAAGAATTGCTGGGTTCCAAACTTTCAAGATTCTTTTTCGAGCTCGGTATAAATCTTCTACTCTTGTCTGCGTTTCATCAATAAACGTTCGAATTTCATCGTAATGTTCCAGTTCAAGCCAGTATAAAGATGGGACAATTGGAGACACTTGCTCCAGAAAACGAACATGAAACTCCATAAGATCTCTGATTCGACTCATAGAATGCAGTAAAAATTTCTTTTGATGTTTTACCTGCAATTGGGCCAGCAGATTCATCTTATCCATGACAAAATCCAATTTTTCTACATAATCGTTAACCAACGTAGTAAATTCCTTTTTCTGTAACACCATTTCATTCGTATGTAATTTATAATTTAACATCTGAAATAATGTTTCATAATCATTTGCAAAACGTTCTTTGATTGGAAGGATATCAATAGATAAAATCTCATCATCATACTCACTCAATATCTTCTGGTACTCTGAATTTAAACTAATTGTGGCATACTTTACATCATTTATGAAATGCTCTACTTGAGAATGTTTCGAGCTATCGTATTTATGTTTAACCTTCATTTGTTTTTTATTCATGATTCTCTCTCATTTCTTCTGCTTGAAAGATAATGATACCAAATTTAGCCTTCGAAATCCATGTGTAAAATATGTTAATAAAAGAATAAAAAGGGGCCGTGAAAAAACAGCAAAAGAGCAACGAAGAAAGAGGCGTGGAATCATATTAACATTTGGCTGCCTTTCCCTTTCGGCCGGACATAGCCAAATTTTAATATGATTCCACGCCTCTCACGTTCGTTGCTTTTGCTGTTTTTTCACAGCCCCTTTGGATGATGCTTTAAAATTGATAATATTTTATATTCTTCCGTATCGCCCGTTCGAATGGAGCTAAACTAGTTAGTCTCCATTCCCAGTTTGGAGAGCCTAAGGTTCCTGGACGATTAATTCTTGCTTCATCTCCTAATTCAAGAATATCCTGAAGTGGGATAATTGCCATATAACAGTTTTGCATAAATGTAAACTGTACCAATCCGCGCGCTGCCGGTTTTGTAAGGCATCCATACTCTTTTAGCTTCTCTCGTACACTCTGACGAATTTTCTTTGGTTGGCTTTCATACCAGCCACGAATCGTTTGATTATCATGACTTCCTGTATACAGAATCAAGTTTTCTACATGATCATAATTCGAATTTTCTTCTTCATCCGGTATAAAGTTAAACTGAACAATTCTCATACCTTTAAATCCAAAATGATCTCGCAGTTCATACACCTCAGGTCGTAAATCACCTAAATCTTCTACCACGATATTGATGTCTGGCATCAATCGGAATACTTCCTCAAATAGATCATATCCCGGTGCTTCACACCATTCCCCCTCCACTGCTGTTTCACAAGAAGCCGGTATCTTCCAATATGTATCAAAAGCTCGGAAGTGATCAATACGAATGATATCAAATAACTTTGCATTGTACTGCAAACGCTGAATCCAGAATGTAAATTGATGTTCTTTCAGATACTCCCAATTATAAATTGGATTTCCCCATCTCTGTCCAGTCGCACTAAAATAATCTGGTGGAACCCCAGCAACAAATGTCGGTTTGGAGTCTGCGCCTAATAAAAAGCACTCTTGATTTGCCCATACATCCAGAGAATCGATTCCAACATAAATCGGAATATCTCCCATAATCTGAATGCCTTTACGGTTGGCATAATTCTTTAATTGTATCCATTGGCGATAAAATTCAAACTGTACAAACATCTCAAAACCAATCTGTTCACTAAGATGACTAATATCATACTTATGATCTTTTATCCATAACTGTTGTTCTTTTGTCCACTCATTCCAACAGATCAGATTGTTTTGTTTCTTTAAACTAAGAAATACTGCATATTGATAAACCCATTCCTGTTTTACAAACTCTTCATATTCTTTCGTTTTATCTAGGATACAGAACTTTTCATATGCCTTCTTTAAATACTTCTGCTTAAACTCTCTTACCTTTTGATAGTTAACTAACGTTGTATTCTTTAAAAATGCAGGTACTTGATCAAGCAATCCTTCTTCTTTTAATTTATTCAAGCTAATATAGATTTCATCTCCTGCCATAGATGAATATGGCTGGTAGGGTGAATTCCCGAATCCGAGGGGATTAAGAGGTAGTATCTGCCATATATTCCATCCTGCTTGATGCATGATATCAATAAAATGATAGCTTTCTTCTCCAAAATCCCCTATTCCATGTTGGGATGGTAATGATGCTACTGGCATCAATATTCCCGCACTTTTCATAGCCATTCCTCCTATTTCAGTTTCCATATGTCCTCATTATATTGTGCAATCGTACGATCGGAGGAAAAATATCCTGCATGAGCGATATTTACTAACATCTTTTTTGCCCACGCAATACGATTATTATACTCTGAAAATACTTTTTCTTTTGTCTTAATATAATCATTTAAGTCAAGTAATGTCATAAACCAGTCTTTATTCACTAAATTATCATGTAGCCGTCTTAAGTTTTCTTCCTTACCAATTGCAAGCAATTTTTTACTGATAATAAAGTTTACTAGTTTCTTTATGTACTTATCATTTCTACAGATCGCTTTCGAAGAGTAATCTGCTTTCTCATAATGTTCAATGACTTCATCGCTCTTTGCACCAAAGATATAAATATTATCATCACCAACTAGTTGATGGATTTCAACATTCGCTCCATCTTCTGTACCTAACGTGACTGCGCCATTTAACATGAACTTCATATTGCCTGTTCCACTCGCCTCCTTGGAAGCAAGGGAAATCTGTTCGGAAATATCACAAGCTGGAATCAATTTTTCAGCTAAAGTAACATTATAGTTCTCAACCATAACCACTTTTAAGTATTTGCTAACCTTTTTATCGTTAGCGATCAATTGTGATAAGCACAGGATCAGATGAATGATATCCTTTGCTATCGTATAAGCAGGTGCCGCTTTTGCACCAAAAATCAAGGTGATTGGCTTCTCAGGCAGATTACCAGCTTTAATATCAAAGTATTTATGGATTATATAAAGGGCATTCATCTGCTGACGTTTGTACTCATGCAAACGCTTGATCTGAATATCAAAGATGGAATCAACATCAAGCTCAATATTATGCGAACTCTTCAAATACTCTGCTAATGCTATTTTATTATTCTGCTTAATGGAAAGTAATTCACTTAATACCTTAGTATCATCTTCATACTTCATTAAATCTTCTAATTTCATAGCATTTTGTTTAAACTTATTTCCAATCAAACTAGTGATATACTCCGTTAATGGGTGATTGCAATGCATTAACCAGCGACGGAATGTGATACCATTGGTCTTATTATTAAAGCGATCCGGATAGATATCATAGAATTGCTTTAATTCATTTTTTTCTAAGATTTCTGTATGTAACGAAGCAACACCATTAACACTAAATCCATAATGGATATCGATATATGCCATATGAACGCGTTCATCATGATCAATGATTGCAAGACTCTCATCGTCATACTTCTCTTTTACCATATCATCTAATGTCTTAATAATTGGTACAAGGTGAGGAACTACTTTCTCTAGGTACTCAATTGGCCATGTTTCTAATGCTTCTGCTAAGATTGTATGGTTTGTATATGCACATACTTTGGATACAATTGCAATTGCTTCTTTCTCTTCAATCCCATGTTTCATAAGCAGTCGGATTAATTCTGGAATAACTAAGGTTGGGTGTGTATCATTGATCTGTACTACTGCATAATCTGCAAGATCATGTAAATTACTTCCCTTTTCCATTACCTCCTCGATGATCATCTGAGCCGCATTACTTACCATAAAGTATTGCTGATAGATACGAAGAAGTTTTCCTTCCTCATCCGAGTCGTCCGGGTATAAAAATAAAGTCAAATTCTTTGCAATCTTTTCTTTATCAAAGTCGATTCCTTCTTGCACAATCGATTCATCAACCGTATCGACATCAAATAGATGAAGCTTATTCGTTCCATTTTCATATCCAATGACATCAATATCATACAGAGTCGAGGTTAAAGTAAATCCATCATAAGGAACATCATAATGCCTTTCTTTTTTCGTTAACCAGCTGTCTTTTGTGATCCATGGGTTCTTTTCTTCTATCTGAAGGTTATCTTTAAACACTTGACGGAATAAACCATAATGATAATTTAAACCAATACCATCACCATTTAAGGATAATGTCGCTATGGAATCTAAGAAGCACGCAGCAAGACGCCCTAAGCCACCATTACCTAAGCTTGGTTCTGGTTCGATCTCCTCAATCTCAGCCATAGAAAAACCACAAGCTTTAACTGCATCTGCTACCTCGTCATAAATTCCTAAATTTATCAGATTATTACTTAATAATTTGCCAATTAGAAACTCTGCACTAATATAATATAATTTCTTTTTGGAGTCATGCTTTTGCCCGTGGCAAGCCATAGCTTTTACTAAACCAAGCAGATAGTAGTAAATCTCCTCTTTTGTCTTTAATTTTTTGATCTGTTCAACCTTTTGATTCATCCGTCTCTCCTTATTCCCATATCCAAATTCTATTTTGAATTTTTAATCTAATATTACAATTACATGAAGTGGCAATGTAAGTTTGTCCTTGTCAAATGCAGGGTATTTAAGAACCGATCGACAAATTTTCGAATTTTTTCGAAAGCTATGAATTTATTGTAAGCATAAGCCAATAATACGTCAATACTTTATTTTACATTTTTGGTAATACATTCTTTGTCTTATCCATATTTCTTTCATTTTCCGTGCTAGATGATAAATAGTTATAAATCATTTTACTTATTATGTAATATTATTCCATTCTCCCGTTTGTTCTTTTTTCGAAACTTTACATATTTATAAATATACGATATAATAGTATTAATATAAATACAAAAGTACATACAATTTTATGAATACGGAGGATCGTATGGCAACAATTAAAGATATCGCAAACAAATTAGGCGTTTCGATCAGCACTGTCAGCAAGGGCTTGCATGGTGCTAGTGATATAAGTGAAGATATGAGACAACAAGTACTAGATACTGCTATCTCTTTAGGTTATATTGTTAAAAAACGAAAATCTAGTGAAAAACATAAAGTTTGTATCATGGTTGAGAATATGGATTATGCTAATATCAACCAGTTTGGTTATGAATTAATCACAGGTTTTCGTCTCATGGCGCAAGAGCAGCAATATCAAGTGGATGTCATTCCTATGGACGTCTATACACAAACCATGCAGTCCTACGATGATTACATGAAACAAAACTCCTATAGCGGAGCGTTCTTCCTTGGTTTCGAGATGACAGATACATACCTAACTCAACTAACACACACTTCAATCCCAACAGTTCTTTTTGACAATTATGTCATTAATAAACATGTCGCCTATCTGGGAACTGATAACAATCTTGGAGCAAAGGCGTTGATTGAACATCTTTATGAAAATGGTCATCGTAAGATTGCTTTATTAAATGGTTCACAAAACAGCTATATCTCGAATTTACGATTCAATGTACTATTAAAAGAGATTAAAAATCATGGTCTTGACGTACCAGATGAATTGATTGGTAATGGTATCACTTTTCAACCAAAGACAATTTCATCTTGTATTCCCCAATTTGTGAATGCAGGTGCGACTGCAGTTGTCTGTGCCAGTGACTTGATCGCTGCAGCTGCAATCAATGAAATACATCGTTTAGGTTTACGTGTACCAGATGATATCAGCGTTACTGGTTTTGATGATCTTCCAATTGCAAAATATCTTGCCCCTCCACTTACAACAATCCGTCAGGAACGTTTTACCTTGGGCAAAAGTGCTTTTACACTCTTATCACAACTCATCAGTGGAACTCCAGTTAGTACGGTTCTTTATCACTCCGAATTAATAATTCGAGAGTCCGTAGCTAAGATCAACAAATAAAGATATGTATTAAAAGAGCCTTGTAATACTGCAAGAAAAACATATATTAAAGGACTTTGAAAAACTACAATAGACAAATATATATTAAAGGGACTTTGAAAAACTGCAATAGAAAGATGAGCGTGTGAGACGGTGGAAACACATAAGAATTTGGCTAAGTCCGGCCGTATGGGAAAGGCAGCCAAATTCTTATGTGCTTCCACACTCTCACACTTCAAAACCCCTTTTGCAGTTTTTACATAGTCCGTTCGTTACAGATGCTTTAAGACTTCTGCTTTTTTTGTTGTATATTCAAATTCTGTAATCAGTTTGTGGTCATACAGATCTTTCAGACGAATTAATCGTTCTTCTACTTCTGACTCCGTATAGAAATTACTAAGATCCGTGTCTGCTAATTCTCCTTCCACCTCATAGGACTGTAAGTTAACATTATTTTTATGAAATGCATTCATGCCACATGATACCGTAATTAAGATTGCAAACAAAGTCCATATGATACCCGTAAATCCAAAATCCCGTGTCAAAATATATATTCCAACAACACAAAAGATACACCCCATGATAAAGCCAATCGTCGACTGGAATTTACCTGGTCTTACAGTAATTCTTTTACTCATCCGCAACCTTCTTTCTATAATTAAACTAAAGGATTACATTAATTAAATAACACTTTTTCATATACGATTCTTTCTCCTGCTCCATTCGCGAGTTGAATCACTCCACAGTATTCATAGCCATACTTTGTTGCTAAATGCTGCATTAACTGATTGTCACGGTGAGTATCGATTCGTATACTTTGTTTATTATTCTTTCTACATAATTGTTCAGCCAAGAAAAACATACGTAAAGAAATTCCTTGTCCTCGGTAAGTTGATTTTACTGCATTACGATGAATTGTTGCGTAATCACTGCCTTCTAGTTTCCATGCTCCATCATAGATTGTCTCATAACTTGCTTCTGTATCCAAATTCACAGCCATGTAACCAACTATTTCCTCATCTTCTACAAATACATAACTTTCATGCATTACAATATCTTCAACAATTACCTCTTGTGTTGGAAAGCCATCTTGCCACTGATCAATCCCCTGCTCTTTGAGATATTGTCTCGCGTCTTCAATTACTTCCATAATTCCACTTAAGTCACTAATTTCTGCTTTTCTTTCCTGCATATTATGTCCCTTCCTCATATCTTGTTAGGTTATGCGTAAACGACTTTCCACCTTATCCTCAGTGATCATTTCCCTTGTAAATGGTTGGAATCTTAATGGAACAATTCCTTCCACACGAGTAAAATTTTTCAGTGTTATTTCTATTGCCACAACCTTATGTCCTGCTCTATCATATAACACATGAGCAAAACCTTCAATATCAGATTTTTGTATTTCTAGCAAATTCATGTAAATAAGGTAACTAATATAGTTATCGATTACCTCATATTGCAATTCTTTTTCATAATGCTGCATTCCCTGACATAAAATAGAATTCCAAATATCTACTGGTTTCTTGATATCATATTTTTTCATCGTAAATCTTGTACTGTCTTTATTATTTACCATTTGCGATATCTGATTCATTTGATTCAAATAAGGAAGAATGAACACAGCTGTTATCTGCTGTTTTTTCGTCTGCATCAATTCAGCAGCAAACGGAACTCCATCTTCAAGTATTCCTTGGGCATACCCCCAACAAAATGAAGCTCGGTTCGTTTCCAACGTGTAATTACATTCCGGGAATGGATATAGAGCTTGAATATATTTCTTATTACTTTGCCTATACATTCCCTTAACAGAAATCTTCGGTTCTTGCTGATCCAATTCTCTCTGCTGTACGACAGACTGTACTTGAATTTGCTGTTTAACAATGTATTGATCCTGTTCCATCTGTTTTGAGGCAATTTTACCCTGAATTGTATTACTTGACTTGCCATAATCTGATTGCGTTAACCGTTTGTAATTTGAATTATAGTGAAATACTTGTTCATAAACCTGCATTGAAACTTTCGAGGAATCCTGGTCAAACGAAAAAATAATCTGTTCAAAAAAATCTATGTAATCTTCCTTTATAAGGATATCATAAAAATATTGCGCCGTTTTATACGGGGAATGACCATAATCTTCAAAACCTGCTGGAACCAGAATGAGATTACGATACATATTACGTGCAGCAACATAAAAAAACAATCTAATTCTCATTTTCATGATTGTATCAATTTCATACTCTTTTGACTCACTCCGTGGTATCTGACATCGCTCTACTGGCATCATAGATAATACAGCAACGGGATATGGATGTAATAAGAGTCGTTTGTTGGAATCACGAAATACAGCAATCTCTCTTGATAATAACATATAATCAGAAAACATCGGGCTTTTGCAGTTCTCATTGAACAGATATACCTGACTAGCTTCCTGTGAACTTAAACTTAGATAAAGACTTGTTGCATACACTAATTGAAATTCATTTGTCTTTTTTTTCGGAATGCAGCCACCCCCTGGATTTATAGCATCTGCTAAATTCATGATCAATGGTCTTAGATAATCTTTTGCAACTTCATAGGATGCTCCTGTGAGCACTTTTATCGTATGATTATATGGTTCATAGAATTTTTCTCTCATAAAATGATCGGTATCGCAAAAAATATCTACCAGCTGAGTTGGCGAATAAACTTCTACCCTCTCATAATTATAGATTCCAGTAGTTAAACTTAGGTTTACTCTTTGATTTCCACATTTATAATAACCTTTTCTAATAACATCCAATGTTTCTTTTATCATGTGATCCATTTCCACCCAAGTCACCTACCACATATTTATTCTTATGGTCTATCATATGATAAAACTTGAAAAGTATTGATTAGTTTATAGAAACTAATGGTATTTTCGTTTGATAAGAATAAGAATCTTAGATAAAATCAAGAATACTGTTATCACTTATCTTAGGAGGCAAGCTATGAACCCATTTCGAGATCAAGTCTCTTTGCCAATGAGTGCATTAGATGATATTCCACAACCAAAAGCAAATGCCTGTGAGATCACTGGTTTAGTAAAAGAAAGTGGTCGAGTAACCGGCTATCAGTTATCAAGTGGTAATATCGTAACTAAAGAAGAAGGAGTTGCTTTAGCGAAAGCGGGTGATATCAAAGGTGTAGGCATCTCTCATCGTAATGGACAAGAGTATTTAAAATCCCTTCCTGATCAAACAGAAGATAATAATCTAAGCCATCTTCCAACAGTTCCACACTAAAATAGTTAACGAGCTGTGAAAAAACAGCAAGATAGATGAGTGTGAGAGGGGAGTTATCATATTAGAATTTGGCTGCCTTTCCCTGCCGGCCGGACTTAGCCAAATTCTAATATGATAACTCCCCTCTCACCTCGTCAATGTTTTTTCTGTTTTTACACAGCTCTAATCTAGTATATGAACTCGGATTTTGTTCTATTTTATCCATCGAATTTCATTTACATATAAAAAAGTATATGATAAACTCAATATATCTTAGCAGTATTATTCCTCTCATTAATTGGAGGACTAATATGAAATCAATAAAAAGTATATCTATTTTCTTACTCTCATTTCTTATCTTTACACTTCAGGTGATTCCAGTAAAAGAAGCATTTGCATCTACGAATGATAAGATCACACCATTTAAGATTCTTTTACCCAATACCGTAACTATGAAAATTGGAGAAGAACGTTACGCGCTTGACGGCCCTAATACGAATAGCTTATGTAAATTCAAGAGTAGCAAACCTTCCGTCGTATCGATCGATGAATTTGGAAAAGCAGTAGCAAAAAAGGCTGGCAGTGCTGTGATCAGTATTTCCTGGTTGCTTAGCAGTATTAAGGTACAAGTCACAGTCTTACCGACCGACGTAATACTAAATTCAACCAAAGTTACACTGGAATCGTCCCAAATGTTTCAACTAAAAGCTCATGTTTCTGACAATTCGTCCGTAACCTACAAATCGAAAAATAGAAAGATAGCTTCTGTTGATGAATTTGGTAATATAACAGCGATAGCTCCTGGCGAAACAATAATCACAGTTTCAGCAAACAAAGTAAAAAAGCCATGCAAAGTAATTGTCAAAGCTCCAGTAATCCACATGAACAAGACGTCCATTTCCTTATATCGCAACCAAACAGCGACCTTGTCCGTCACTACTTCCAATGGCGCAACCCCAACATGGAAATCAAGTAAAAAAAGCGTTGTAACCGTTTCGAAAGATGGTCTACTTACCGCAAAGAAACATGGTACTGCAACCATAACTGCAACAGTTAATGGTGTTAGTACCACCTGTTCTGTTACAGTCTTACAACCAAAAATCTATGTTCCTAATACTTCTTGTAAACTATCGGTAGGTGATAGTAAACTTCTTTATGTCAAAGTTTCTTCTGGTAACAAACCAAAATTCACATCAAGCAATAAGAAAGTTGTCACAGTATCCCGTGACGGGCAGCTAACTGCAAAAAAAGCCGGAACTGCTTACATAACCATCTCAGAGGACGGCATAAAAATAAAATATAGGGTTACAGTAGCCTGAACTACCATAACCCTATAACTTTATCATTTATAATGTATCATTCGAATAATACTGCTAAGATTTAACCGAAAATTCTCCATGCACAGATGAAGTTTGAACTCCACCATGAACCTAACTCACGATATACAATTTTACCACTACTAGAAGAAGCATCGATTACCATTCCGCCACCTGCAGCAATACCAACGTGTCCACGTACAACAACGATATCTCCTGCTTTAATATTAGAGAATTTTGTAATCTTCTGATATTTACCTACATTTCTCCATCCACTAGAAGTAATGTAACTTTGTTTTACACCAACTTGATTTAAACACCAATAAACAAAGCCGGAACAGTCGAAGGCGTTAGGTCCTTTGGCACCTAATACATAAGGTGCTCCACATTTCGACTTTGCAACACTGATCAATGCACTAACACTAGAAGATGATGTTCCACTGTTAGAAGATGAGTTTTCAGAATTACTATTATTCTGTGGCTTTTTATTGGAACTGCTATTATCACTATTGGATTGTCCGCTATTACTATTAGAGTTAGTTGAACTATTAGAGGAAGAAGCTTTTACAACATTGGAACCAGTTAATTTAGCCATCGTCAGCGCACCAACGTTACCATCTGCAGATAAACCATTAGCTTTCTGGAATGCTTTAACAGCTGATTCCGTTACCTCTCCAAAGTATCCTGTTTTATTTTCAGAAGCTAGATAACCATATTTAATCAATAGTTCCTGAATACGGGTTACCATCTCACTGTTATCACCAAGCATGACACCATTAGCAACTGCATTAGAACTATTTAAAGCTTCACGAGTGGATGGTCCCAAGAAACCATCAACAACCAAGTCATTACGAGACTGGAATTGCTTCACCGCTATGGAAGTGTCATTTCCATAGGTACCATCAGGTGTTGTTGTTAAATATCCTAATTCTTTTAATCGTTTCTGACATGCAAGTACGATATCACTCTTATCTCCATAAGAGATTAAATTAGGTTTTGCTTCCCCACTATAGATTAATTCAACTGTCATCTGACCAACTTTACCATCAGCTGCTAATCCGTTTGTTTCTTGCATTTTCTTAACTGCGGCTTCTGTTACATCACCAAAATGACCAGTGATTTGATCGGATGAAGCTAAATAACCCATTTCGTATAAACGAGTCTGGATACGCTTGATATCACTACCATCCATACCAAGTTTCGCTGTATACTTTTTTGCATCAGCTGACATTAACATGTCCTTTGTATCTGGCCCAATAATACCGTCCTGTTTCAGATCATTCTGACGTTGGAACATCATGACAGCTTCTGCTGTAATATTTCCATAGTAATTCGTAGGTTCGGCATAATCCATAAAGCCTAAATCCATTAATCTTTGCTGGATATCAGCAACAGAACTATGCGTTACACCAACTTGATAAAAGTCAGGGGCTGGTTCTTCATCCTCCTTTGCATTCTCCTCTTCATTCTCAGAGCCATCTTCATTGATGCTTCCCTCTTCCATATCATTCTGTTTATCCGATTCATCTTCTAATGGATTTACAGCACCAATTGTTTCTTCTGCAGAGTTTTCATCGGAACTTTCCATACTTAACAGACTGCTTTCTTGATCGTCGTTTGCTTGTCCTAATACATTCTGATTTAATGTTTCCTGTTTGAATGACAGTACACCATCTGTCTCAGTTACATTACTATTATAGGATGCGACTTGAGGCACCTGTGCTTCACGCATCATATTCGCTACGCTTGATGTATCTGCCTGTGCTAACTGATTCGATGTTTCTAATACGCTTTTAGCGAGTTCATTCTCTGTTAAATCTAAATTAATGGATGGTTCCTGTTGTCCTACAACCTGAGCACTACTTTCTTTTTTATTTGCTGGTACGATCATTGCTACTACAAGACCACAAACTGTAACTGTAGTAATAATATGTAGCTTTGCTTTCTTAACCCATGGCGTCATATATGTTTAGATCCCTTCTTATTTAATAAAAATGCTATTATGTGTCAAATCTTTATTCTGTTTTTTTCTTTATAAATACTTCTTTTACAATTATATCACAAAAATATGTCTAAAATATGACATATTTTTGACATTTACTTAATTATAACCTATTTTGTAGTATTTTTCTATACTTTTTTTAGTAAAATGTCATCAATCTCGAAATTCGTTCTATATATATCATTATTACTTATAATATTTGAATACCATAGTCAGTTCTTCTAATTTCTAGTCGAATTGACTATTTTTTTATACCGCATGGAAATGATTATACACCAAAATAGCCATATTTTCAACTAACCCCCTTCCCCTGTTGTAGCATTTCTTCCATAATTGTGCAAAAATTCGAACGTTTAGCCCAAAAATGCTAGTAATTTTTGGAATTGTCTGTTTAATATATACAAATTAAAACTTTTATTGTATAATCTTGTTGTAATAAGTCACAAAAAGTAAATTATTAGCATATACGACTTTTTAGTCGTTTTTGATAGAAATTTTAATTTCTATTTAAAGTTACTATTTAATAGTTTTTTATTTCATAAAACTCACTATTTACTATTTAATGCTTAATGCTTTATTTACTTGCAGAAAGGAAGTTATAAATGGCGAACATTGGTGTATTTGATGTATTAGGACCGATCATGATAGGCCCATCCTCTTCACACACTGCTGGAGCAGCTAGATTAGGTAAGATTGCAAAAACGATTGTTAACAAACCTATTAAAGAAGTAACATTTTTACTTCATGGCTCTTTCCGCGAAACTTACAAAGGACATGGTACTGATCGAGCACTTGTAGCTGGTATCTTAGGAATGGCTCCAGATGATGCCAGATTAAAAGATTCTATCGCAATTGCTGAATCAGAAGGATTAACATTACATTTTACTCCAGCTGACCTTGGACAAGTTCATCCAAACACAGTGAAATTTTTAATTAAAGACTGTGATGATATTATGTGGGAAGTTCTTGGTTCCTCCATCGGTGGCGGTTTAGTAAAGATTAATGAAATCAACGGGAACAAAGTTCAAATTACAGGTGAATATCCAACGATTATCACTTGCCATGATGACATTCCAGGAACCGTTGCTAAGATATCTGCACTCTTCTATGAAAAACAGATCAATATTGCTTACATGACTCTTGTTCGTAGTCAGAAGGGCAAGGGCGCTACAATGACACTTGAAATTGACAGCCCTGCTAATGATGAAATTATCGAAAAGATTAAGAATGTTGAAGGCGTAGGACGAGTAATTGTGATTAATTCTTTAGGAGGTAATTAATATGAACATTGCTAATTCTGGACAAGAGCTTCTTGAAATCTGCGCAGCAGAACAAATATCTCTTAGCGAATATGCCATTCGAGTAGAAATGGAAACAAAAGAAGTTTCTCGTGAAGAACTCATCGCACAAATGCAAAAAACACTTGAAGTTATGAGAGAAGGCGCAACAGCTGGTAGAGAAAAAGAAGTTTACTCTCTTAGTGGATTAATCGGTGGAGATGCTTATCGTTTACAGCAATACCATGACAAGGGAAACACCTTAATGGGTGGAGGCATTGTCAAAGCTATGGCCATGGCTATGTCTTGTTCCGAAGTAAACGGTGCTATGGGTAAAATCGTAGCCTGTCCAACTGCTGGTTCTTGTGGAATTCTTCCTGCGGTTATCAATACTGCTGGAGAAATCCTAAACAAAACAGATGAAGAACTTGTGACTGCATTATTTGCATCTGCTGCTATCGGTATGATTATTGGTAAAAATGCTACATTTGCCGGTGCCGAAGGTGGATGTCAGGCAGAATGTGGATCCGCTGCTGCTATGGCTGCTGGTGCGGTAGTTGAATTAATGGGTGGAACTCCTCAGATGAGCTTAGATGCTGCTGCTATTATCTTTAAAAACGTACTTGGACTTGTTTGCGATCCAGTTGCTGGACTTGTAGAAATTCCTTGTGCAAAACGTAACGTGTCTGGTGCAATCAATGCACTTTGCACAGCTGACTTAGTTATGGCTGGTGTTACTTCAAAGATTCCTTTCGATGATGCACTTTCAGCAATGTACAAAGTTGGTGTTAACTTACCAGAAGAACTTAGGGAAACTGCTTTGGGTGGCTGTGCTGCTACACCAACAGGTAAAGCCCTACAAGAAAAAGTTTTCGGAAAATCAGAGAATTAATCGGAGGTTTAACAAATGGATATTTTAATTGGAACAGCCCTTTTACTCGTAGTTTTAGGATTATTTACTTTATTTTCTTACAAGGCTCCAAACGGCATGAAAGCTATGGGTGCCCTTGCTAATGCAGCCTGTGCAAGTTTCTTAGTAGAAGCATTTCATGATGCATTCTTTGGTGGTGTTTTAAACATTTCATTCTTACAGAAAGTTGGTGCATCAAACGGTAGTCTTGGTGGCGTTGCTGCTGGTATCTTAGTACCATTAGCACTAGGCGTTTCCCCTGTATATGCAGTATTAGTAGGTCTTGCAGTTTCTGGATACGGTATCTTACCAGGTTTCATCGCTGGTTACCTTGTAGCCTACATTGTTAAATTCTTAGAAAAGAAGATTCCTGCTGGTTTAGACTTAATCACAATCATTATTATCGCTGCTCCAGCTGCTCGTTTAGTAGCAGATTTCATGCAGCCAGTTGTTGATGGTACATTATTAAAAATCGGTGATGTATTATTAACATCTGCAAATGCAAATCCTATCGTTATGGGTATCATCCTTGGTGGTATCTTAACCGTAGTAGCAACTGCTCCACTTAGTTCCATGGCACTTACAGCAATGCTTGGTTTAACAGGTATTCCAATGGCAATCGGTGCTTTAGCCGTATTCGGTTCTTCTTTCATGAACTTCGTATTCTTCCACAAGATGAAATTCGGTTCTAAGAAAGATACAATCGCTGTAGCAATTGAACCATTAACTCAGGCTGATATTATTAGTGCAAACCCAATTCCTGTTTATGTAACAAACTTTATTGGTGGTGCATTAAGTGGTGTGATCGTTGCTCTTATGGGTCTTACAAACATGACTCCAGGTACTGCAACTCCAATCGCTGGTTTCGCCGTAATGTTTGCTTACAACAAACCAGCTCAGGTATTAATCGCTGGTGCTGGTTGTATTCTTGTTAGCGTACTTGCTGGTTTCATCGGTTACATGATCTTCAAAAACTACAAGATCATGACTGCTGATCAGATCAGAAGTGCTGCTGCAAAAGAAGTAGCTTAATAGTAAGAGATGAGAATGAGAGTCGTGGAATCATATTAGAATTTGGCTGCCTTTCCCTTGCGGCCGGACTTAGCCAAATTCTTATGTGATTCCCCGTCTTTTCCTTTATCATTTTGCTGTTTCTTCACAGCCCTTTTTTACTATTATAGCACATAAGTATCTATAACTATAGAAAAAAGATTAACTATAGTATTGTTTGTCGGTACATTTGTTTTCAAACGATTTATGTAACGAATGATTTTATCTTGCTATGTAAAAAAAGGGGCTGTCAAAAA
>JAQXNU010000150.1 GCA_029098165.1 Clostridiales bacterium | reverse complement strand
TCATAGGAGTTTTCCTCTAGTTTTGCTGGTGTGATCGTCCCGAGGATTCGATTGATTTCGGCTTTATAATCAAATGTATGGATGTTCTTGGCTTGTTGATGGGTCAGAATTAAGAGAGCACCCAAAACCACATAAAGGATACATGAAAGTATTAGTAAATGATTAATTTTCTTCATATTTATATCCAACTCCCCAGACAGTCTGTATTTTTTTCGGTTTCTTCGGGTCATCTTCAATCTTATCTCGTAACATCTTAATATGTACGGTAAGTGTTTGATTTTCACTAAAACTATCATATCCCCAAATCTGGTTAAATAAATAGTCTTTGTTTAAGGTTCTATGTGGATTTTCAATGAATAAGAGCAGTAGATCATATTCTTTGATCGTTAAGACTAAAGGCTTTCCATCTTTATAAAAGGTATGCGCTGCTTTGTCGACGGACAGATTGCCAGATGTAACAATCGTGTTAGATTCCTTTAGCTCATAATTACGTTTCAGTAAAGCTTTGATCTTAAGCGTTAGGATATCGATATCCACAGGCTTTTCAATATAATCGTCTGCTCCAAGAAGATAGCCGTTCTGTTTGTCTTCTTTATCGATTCGAGCACTCAAGATGATGATCGGAGTATTTTTTACTTTACGTATGGAATCGCACACCGTAAATCCATCGATTCCTGGAAGCGAGATATCTAAAAGTACGAGTTTTACCGAGTTTTCTTTTAGATAGGAGAGGGCACTCTCTCCACTAACTGCGTGAAAGAGAGTGTACCCACTGCGTTTTAAAAATGCACTGATCACATTAGCAAGTTCTATATTATCTTCAACAAACAGAATATCAACCATAATTACCAACCCATCTCCATTAAATAATTTGTAACACTACGTTCGCGGTCTTTGATGGACGTTTCATCGGTAAATTTACCAAGGGTAAATTCAGTTCGAATACATCCATCTTCAATATACATTATTCTATCACATTTTGCAGCAACTTTCATGTCATGAGTAACTAACATGATGGTGGTTCCTTCTTTGTTGATCTTGTTGAGCTCTGCGATAACTTCAGCTGAGTTTTGCTGGTTTAAGGCACCTGTTGGTTCATCCGCAAACACAATCTTTGGTTGATTGATCAGACTTCGGCAGATACAGGCACGTTGCAATTGCCCACCAGAAACCTCATTGACATCATTATCTGCAATGTCACTGATTCCAAGCTTTTTCATTAATTCCTTTGCCCGTTGGTTAATGGCTTTTCTGGCTTCTTTGCTCTGTCCGTGCTTGGACTGATAAGCTGGCAGAATGATGTTATCATAAATAGATAGGTTCTTTAGCATATGCATCTGCTGAAATACAAATCCCATCGAGTCTAAACGAATATCACTCATCTGATTTGGAGTAACCGTAGTTAGTTCCGTTCCAAAGAAATCAATGGTTCCAGCCGTAGCCGTATCCATCCCACTTACTGTATACAATAACGTCGATTTTCCCGATCCACTAGGCCCCATGATCGCCACCATCTCACCCTCATTGATCTCAAACGTAATATTCTTCAATACATTGTTCTGTTTTTTATTTACGATATATGTCTTACATAAATTCTTAATCGATAATTTACTCATATTCTATCTAGCAAGATAATCTCTTTGTTATCTTGCATCCTCACTTTCTATATAGTTTAGATTTATTTAAATGTAATTAAAAGCTTTTGAAAAACCTTGCCTTAGGTCCTCTGCTACTACATCTGAAAAAAATGCAATATTCCTTTTTTTATAACAACGAACAGCCAAAAATCCCTTCTGTCACGCTCATTCAATTCCTACCGTGCAAAATATCGCGACCATCCCATTATCCAGGGATTTTTGGCGTCCCCTTGATTATTCCAGAACATTCATGTCAGAAATTCCAACTTTTTTTACAGAGCGGGTACTGAGGAAAGCAACGAAACTCGTAGTTCCAAGGAGCAATAGTGGATAGAATACCAACACTTCCAAAGGTTTTATTGTAATGTAGATTTTTTTTGCCCCCATGGTACAAAAGATCGTTCCTAGTGTTAAGTTATTCGTTGCAAAGGTTAGGATACAGCCGACCACAATAGAAAGAATCAGGATAAAAACAATGCGTAGCGTCTGCCATATGCGGATGGTGCCATTCTTATAACCGATACTTTTTAGCATTGCAATGGAACCTTTGTCTTTGGTGATAAAACTTTTCATCATTAGGACAGTCAGACCGCAATTTATAATAAGAACAAGAGCTAAGATGATCTTACCTGCATTATTGATTTGATAGACAATCGTACTGAGCCAAGAATTTGCCATCTCTTTTGGTGTTTGTACGATCGCATTCGGATAGTGTTTCTTTAACTCTTTGATTGCGTTAGCAGTTTCCTTCGGATTAAGTGATTTAAAATTACCTTGATAGGTTGTAATTGCAGATAGATTTTTGTAGTTGATGGAAACAGCTTCGCTAAGTCGAGTATTTTCTCCCATATTATTCATGCTCTGATAAATTCCAGATACTACAAACTGATACTTATCTTCTCCGAATACGGCAGTAACGGTATCGCCGATTCCAACTCCTAATTTATCAGCGATTACATAAGTGATTGCAATCTCATTTTCCAGGATTGGGACATTGCCTTCCAGTAAAGGATAACTTGGATCCGAATTATGAAACGACTGGAATGACATAATGCTTAATGCATCTTCATGAGAGGTACTTGAATAATATCCGATTAAAGCTAACTCTGCGTGTAAATCGATATCATAACCTAAACGTTTAAATTCTTCACTTGTTTGTTTTAAATCTTCAGATAATATGTTACGATCATGAGCCATAACTATATCATTTAAGTTGTCTGGAATATAATACAGATCGGTTTGTTCCAATCCAAATAGAGAAATTAGTTTTTCATCACGAAGGGTATTCGCTGCATTGACCGGTAAAATAGTAAGGAACGTGCCAAGGCAGAAGGTCAAAAATAAAATAATATACCGTTTAAAATGGCCAAAGATATCATTTACGCTTAAATAAACGGAAGGTTTCATATGGTTATGTTTATGAAGTGAGATCTTACTTTTCTTTGTAAATCGTTCACATGTTGAACCATTGCGAATGGCTTCCATAGCTGAAAAATGATTGACTTTCGAAGTACTTAAGTAGCAGAACAGGATGACGAGCAGAACAATGACGATGGAACACAAGATGCTGATTCCTGCCTGAGAAGACGCATTGGATATGGTCATCGAGGTCAGCGCCAGTTTGGTCAAAAAGTTACATAATGGGAAACTTAAACCCAATCCTATGCTGGCCCCAGCTAAAGCAAGAGCAAGATATTTTACCAAATAGAGCTGTTTTATCTTTCGATTTTTAATACCGATTGCTTTCATAACACCAATCTGCTGATAATCTTCTTGCATCGTAAATACAATCGTGAATCGAAGGATTAAGAAGGAGATTCCAATCAGACATAAGCTTACGATGATCAGTATGGCTGCAACCATTAATTCCATGAGATAAACCAGTGGTGCCTGAGAACGTTGTAAAGTGATAAAGTAGCTAATATTATTCTCTTGGAATTCGTGCAAGAAATCAGAGACATGATCGCTCATAACATAATAAAACTTGGTTGGTTGTGCACCACTTTGTTTACTTAATTCTGCGTAATCCTGATCAGAGAGGAAGAAGCGGTGAACACCTACCATTTTTGTATTTAGCATCGCATCCTTGGTAAAGGCAGCAATTTTATATGTTCTTTCATAAGAACCAAGCTTTATGAGAATCTCATCTCCAATTTTTAGCTTATTATCGATTTTAATAACCGATGGCAGTGCAATTTCATTGTCTTTTAGTTGAAATGGCTGGTCATTTTCATCAAAAACAAGCTGATATGGGCTGTTTTGATTCTGTACGCTGATGTAAGAGATATTACTCATTTTTTCTTCTTTTCCATTATTTAGATAATAGAAGTTGCTTTGTAATAACATGTGGGAGTCGCTATGATCTACGGATGTATAATTCGTGGAGGTGGCAAGTAAATCTTCTAGCTTGGAAACCATACTATCCTCATCATTCATAATAACCAGTAGGTCAGGAACATTGGCTTTATCCATAAATGATGGAATCGCATTGCCAATGATCCTAAGGTTGCTTACACTTCCAGCGAGAAACATGGTTGCTGTTATGATAAATGCAAGCAGAATTATATTCATTGTCTTTTTACGTTTCAGATCTTTTTTTAATAATCGGATTAACATTGTTTTATCCTTTCTTTAATTGTATTTTTGTGAAATGAAAGCGTGTGCACACTGTTTTATTTCTCTTACTGTCTAAATTGTAATGGATGAATTATTAAATAGTCCTTAAATGAAAAAATTTTTTTATGAACTTGAAAAGAAATGTATGATTTGAACGATTAGATCGTTTAAATCTAAATAATGCTTTGGGTTTTATGTAGTAATATGTCTTATTATATACTGAGAGTATAAAAAGGAGTAGAGGTATTATGGAGAAAAATACAGAAGATTGTCGATGGGAATATAGGGGATTGTTGATGAAAATATATTAAGAATCTTGGTGGGACTAGAATATTTCTCAAAGGATACCAGGAGAGGCATATACAAGAGTAACTGATGAGCTATGCCCCGCTTCTATCAAATCTTAGGAGGGAAATTAGCTAATTTGGGCATATATGGTTAAAGCTACTTGCTTATGCCTCGTTTTTTTCGTCTTGTGAGGCATAGGAAGAGTTTCTTTTCCGTATATGCCCTCCGAGTGGTATGAACGAGTGGTAAGTCTGAGCAGTACGCCAGAGTGGTATGAGCGAGTGGTAAGTACAAGCAAGTAGATCATCGTGGTAAGTACGAGCAGTAAACACCAAGAGAACGATTGTTGAATATTCATAAATTTGACTTTATAATAGGAAGAGGAAGAAGATTTTTATAGGAAAGATATAAAAATCTAGACTAGAAGATTAGAATACTATAGAAGAAAAATATGCATTGAGATTGGAGGTTATATGAAGTTTGGAATTTTAGGCGCAGGACATATTGCGAAAAAAATGGCGACTACGCTAATGCAGATGAAGAAATACGATATTGAGTGTGCAGCAGTTGGGGCACGAGATATCAATCGAGCAAAAGAATTTGCAAAGAAATATGAGATTGGAAAAGCATATGGTTCCTATGAAGAGTTAGTATCGGATCCTGACATTGATGTAATCTATGTAGCAACGCCGCATTCTCATCATTATGAACATGCGAAGTTATGCTTAGAGTTTGGAAAACATGTATTATGTGAGAAATCCTTTACCGTAAATGCAGATCAGGCAAAGAAATTAATTCAATTAGCAGAATCGAAAGAATTGCTGCTTGCAGAAGCAATTTGGACAAGATACCTTCCTATGCGTAAAGTATTGGATGACTTATTAAAGGAGCAAGTGATTGGGAAGATAACAACCTTGACTGCGAATCTAGGCTATTGTATGGATCAGGTACCTCGTTTGCAGGATCCAGAATTAGCAGGAGGAGCATTATTGGATGTCGGAGTTTATACGTTGAACTTCGCAGCTATGGTATTCGGATATGATATAAAAGAGATCCAATCGACCTGTGTTAAGACTGCGACAGGCGTTGATCAGCAGAATAGCATTACGATCACTTACCAAAATGGAGCAATGGCAATGCTTCACAGTACCATGTCAGCAAATACCGACCGTAGAGGAATGCTTTACGGTGACAAAGGGGCGATTGAAGTAGTCAATATCAATAACTGTGAAGAAATCATTATCACCTTAAATGATGGAACAAGAAGAGTAATTAAGCGTCCAGAACAAATTACAGGGTTTGAATATCAGGTATTATCCGTAGCACATGCAATCGCAGAGGATAAGACAGAGTGTCCAGAGATGCCACATGCGGATATCATTGCAATCATGGAGCAGATGGATTCCTTGCGCAAAGAATGGGGAATTCATTATGGAACGATTGAAGAAGCATAGTACAGATCAATGAATGTTGTCATCGGTACCTAAGTTCCTGGATTCTAGGATCTTAGGTACCGATACAAACTTCATAGAAGTGAGTCAGGTTGAGATTATATTATATTTTTATTAAATCGCTTTTTTTGTTCATACATTATAAAGAGGGTGTGGTATAATGAGCACTATAAAATCTAAGTAAAACTAACTTGCAGAGGATATTGGATATCCTGTGGGAGGTGCTATGAAGAAAGAAAGCAAAACGATTCAACAAGTAAAAGACTATATAAAAGAACATCTGAATGAGGCAATCAAACTGGATGAGATTGCAAAGACGGTTGGGTATTCCAAATTTCATCTCAATCGAATGTTTAAAGAAGAAACCGAAACGACCATTCATCAATACATATTAAAGCTTAGGATCGAGCAGTCAGCTCAATTATTATTAAATACCAATCAGACGGTATTAGAGATTGCATTAAGTTCGGGCTATACAACGCAACAATCGTATACAGTTGCATTTCGACAGATTTATGAGATGACTCCACAGGGATATCGAATTCAACATAGTCACAAACCAAGCTCTACAGTAAACAATGAAATCAAATCAGAGCGTCAGAGAGAAAATAATATCGTACATATAGAATCAAAATTTGAGCAAATGAAAGTGAGGATGGCAGCATGAGTTTAGTACCAAATGTTGTGGAACAGACTGGTCAGGGAGAGCGTACTTACGATCTTTATTCCCGCTTATTAAAAGAGAGAATTATTTTTCTTGGAGATGAAGTAAATAGTGAGACAGCGAGTCTGATTGTGGCACAGTTATTATTTTTAGAGTCGGAAGCACCTGATAAAGATATTTCTTTATATATTAACAGCCCTGGTGGTTCCATCTCGGATGGGTTTGCTATCGTTGATACTATGAATTACATAAAGTGTGATGTTTCCACCATCTGTACCGGTATGGCAGCGAGTATGGGAGCCTTTATATTGGCAGCAGGAACCAAAGGAAAACGTTATGCATTACCAAATGCATTGGTGATGATCCATCAGCCTTCCGGCGGTGTAAATGCGCCAGCGAAAGCAAGTGATATTGAAATTACGGCACGTTTTATGCAAAAGACCAAAGAAAAGGTAAATCGGATTATGGCAGAGAATACGGGTAAGACGCCAGAAGAAATTGAAAAAGCAACGGATCGTGATAACTATATGAGTGCACAGGAAGCTTTGGAATTTGGATTAGTCGATCATGTGATTGAAACAAGAGAGACGAAGGATGAAAAATAGTATCATATCAAGTTAATACACCCAAAATGTTCACGTTGACGTATCGTATAAAATCGAGTATACTACGCATAGAAATAAATCCTATAAAAATAGTATGATAAGGTCGAGTGAATATGATATATTTAGATTATGCAGCAAATACACCTGTTAATGAAGATGTGTTACAGGTGTTTTGTGATTATAACAGAAGATTCATTGGAAATCCGAATTCCTATCATAAAGCTGGATATGAAGCAAATCAGGCAATGACTCAGATTACGGAACAGTTAGCTAAAAAGCTTAACGTAAAGACTTCCGAAATCATTTATACTTCGGGTGCAAGTGAATCCAATAATACAGCAATTAAGGGAATAGCTTCGACTTATCGTCAAAAGGGAAAGCACATTATTACAACTGTGTTGGAACATTCATCGATAAGCGGAGCTTTTACTTCGTTACAGACTCAAGGCTATGAGATTGATCTTTGCGATTTGCAAAAAGACGGAAGAATTGATTTGGACTGTCTCAAAGATTTGTTACGTAAAGATACGATTATGCTGGCAATCAGTTATGTCGATAGTGAAATGGGGATACTTCAACCAATAGAAGAAATTATTGAAATCTTAAAGGATTATCCAAACTGTCATCTGCATGTAGATGCAACACAGGCAATAGGGCGTATCCCAGTTAGGTTTGACGGGATTGATACGATGTCCTTTGCCCCACATAAATTCTTTGGAATCAACGGATGTGGTGTTCTTGTGAAACGAGAAGGTTTCGTTATTGAACCACTGATTCATGGTGGTGTTAGTACAACAATGTATCGTAGTGGAACACCTGCGGTTGCTATGGCAGCTTCCATCTTAGAAGCAGTCGATGGCGCAATGCAGCGAATGGATGATCAGATAGTTCATGTTAGCAAGCTAAATCAGCATTTACGGGAAAAGTTAAGTGCATATCCTTTAGTGAGATTTAATAGTACAGAATATTCCGTGCCACATATCCTTAACTTAAGTGTGAAGGGCGTGAAGGCATCCTTAATGCAGGAAGCATTGGATCAAAAGGGAATCTGTGTGTCAACAAAGTCTGCATGTTCCGTAAAGAACAGTCCTTCTCGTGCAGTTTATGCGGTGACAAAAGATAAGAAGAATGCCATGTATTCTTTCCGAATCAGTATGAGTTACCAAACAACAGAAAACGAAATCGAAGAATTTTTGAGATGCTTTGATGAATGTTATCAAGAATTAACGAAACAACAATAAGAGGTGTAGAATGGAACGTTATCAAGAAATAGAACGCAGTATTATTAAAAGATTTCGTAAAGAAATCTGGAGACCATTTATCAAAGGAATTCAGAATTATGACTTAATCCAGGAAGGCGATAAGATTGCTGTCTGTATGTCTGGTGGTAAAGACTCCATGTTACTTGCAAAGTTAATGCAGGAATTACAGCGTCATGGAAAAATGAAGTTTGAAATCGTATTTTTAGTTATGGATCCTGGTTATAATGAATTTAACCGTCAGACGATCATCAATAATGCGGAAACTTTAAATATTCCGATTACGATGTTTAATACCGATATCTTTGATATCGTAGCAGATGTAGAGGATACGCCTTGTTATCTATGTGCAAGAATGCGTCGTGGTTACCTTTACAAACATGCACAGGAATTAGGATGTAATAAGATTGCTCTAGGACATCATTTTGACGATGTAATCGAAACAATTTTAATGGGTATGTTATACGGAGCACAGATTCAGACAATGATGCCAAAGCTTCATAGTACAAATCATGAAGGAATGCAATTGATCCGTCCAATGTATCTTGTAAAAGAAGAAGAAATCATCAACTGGTGTCATTACAATGATCTTCAGTTCATTCAGTGTGCATGTCGCTTTACAGAAACATGTACAAGCTGTGATAACGGTGGTGGCGGTTCCAAACGTCAGGAGATGAAACAGCTCATTAAACGTTTCCGTCAGACCAATCCAAATATCGATATGAACATCTTTAAGAGTGTTCATGATGTTAACTTAAAGACGATTATCGGATACCATGATGGAGATAAAGCGTATAACTTCTTAGATGATTATAACGACAAATAAATAGTATGAGGTTAAGCTCTATGCCTAGTAATTTAGTATGATGTAAGAAGTTATACTAAATTACTAGGCATAGAGCTTTTTGCTTGCCCATATCCCATTAGGATACAAAAAAGGAACTGTGAAAATAACAGCATAAAGAGTAAAGAGGGTAGAGACATGGAATCATATTAGAATTTGGCTAAGTCCGTCCGGTAGGGAAAGGCAGCCAAATTTTAATATGATTCCACGTCTTTCATGCTCATCTCTTATGCTGTTTTTTCACAGCTCCTTCTAAATCTGTTTTAAGTTCTTAATCGAATCGAATTAAGCGATAGAGTTAACAGCTTTAGCTAAACGGCCAACTTTTCTAGCTGCAGTATTCTTGTGGTAGATACCCTTAGCAGCAGCCTTATCGATAGCTACAACAGCATCTTTTAAACATGTAGTAGCAAGAGCCTTATCTCCAGCAGCAACTGCAGATTCAACTTTTTTTACTAATGTTTTAACTTTAGATTTGATAACCTTATTTCTTAATGTTTTAGTCTCGATAACCTTAATTCTTTTCTTAGCAGATTTAATGTTTGCCATTGTTTAATCCTCCAAATAACTTTCTTAATTTTGTATTACATGCATGAAGTTACTTATGAGTATATTCGCTCATAATCTTACTATGGATCCGGACACGGACGTTTCATAGTAAAGAAAAGCGTTTCGCGCGGATTATAGTGTTGAATATTGTGAGAGTACACTACAAACTGCGTGTAAACATTCTGTTATATCTTAGTATAATTTTAGAAACTTGTCAATACATAATTTAAGTATAAATGAAACAAACTTATGGAATGAGAGGAAATGAATAAGCATAAATTAGAAGGAGAATGTTTTATGTTAAAAGGCCTAAAAAACGTCCGAACAGATCTTGCGTTGGAAGCACGTGAAAGCTTTGAAGAAGACGATGTGGAAATCAAAGGTGTCGAGCTGACGGAAGAAGTGATTAAAGATAAAGATATGAAGATTACAACTGTGATCATCAAAGATGAACATGGTGCGAAAGCAATGCAAAAGCCAATGGGGACGTACATTACAATCGAAGCACAAAAACTTCAGAAAAAAGATGATGAATATCATTGTGAAATCAGTGAAGAAATCGGAAGAGTGCTCTTAAAAGTAATCGGTGATTCTGGCAAAGATGGAGTCATGATCGTTGGCTTAGGCAATCGAGAAGTTACACCGGATGCCCTAGGACCTTGGGTGGTAGATAACCTATTTGTGACAAGACATTTGATCAAAGAATATGGAGAAGAGTTTAAAGATAAAAATCATTTGTCCTGTGTCAGTGCATTGGCACCAGGGGTTATGGCTCAGACAGGCATGGAAGCGGTCGAGATCATTCGTGGTATCGTAAAAGAGACCAAGCCATCAGCAATTTTGGCGATTGATGCGTTAGCAGCTCGCTCCGTGCAAAGATTGAATACAACCATTCAGATTTCGGATACTGGAATTAGTCCAGGAGCCGGAATTGGAAACAACCGACAAGCGTTAAATGAAGAAAGTTTAGGTGTGAAGGTAATTGCGCTTGGTGTTCCGACTGTTGTCGATGCAACTACAATTGTATGTGATTCTATGGGGAATATGCTGAATAGTCAGGGATTTTCTGACGAAGAAATTAATAAGTTCCTCTCAGAAGTCACCGAACACCAATCCGTTCATAATATGTTTGTAACACCAAAGAATATTGATGAATCTATGAAGGCAATTAGTTTCACGATATCCGAGGCTTTGAATTCTTGCTTTCATCAGATATAAATATATAACAACCTCCTGCTGTGGGAGGTTGTGGAGGTTTAATTCGTTGATATGTACAAGACAATTTAGAACGAAGCTGAGTGTATCTATAAATATAGTAGAAAGAATGTGATGCGATGCAAAGACGGAAGCGATTAACGAGAAAAGAAATTGCAATCTATCGAGGTATTTTTATACTAGTGATCGTAGTGGCGAGTGTAATCATTGTAAAAGGCGTGGTGGCACTGGCATCCGATGGAGTAAAAAATGGAATGAAGAAAATCGGTGTTAGTATGGTACAATCTTTCTATCTTTCCGTTTCGGCAAGTGAGAATCATATGTTTTCGTATGTAGCCAAGGAAGAGACATCGAAAGATACTCTATTTGCTTCCATGGCAGAAAGTTTTTCTATTAACCATTATGCAATGCATCAAGGAAAGATCATCTTAGAGGATGATGAGGACACAGAAAATGAAAATTACGAGTATGAATTTGCAGAAGATTCTGCGTTAATTGCACAAGGTTTGAACCAAGAGCTTGCATTGGAAGATGAGGAAGTAGAAAGCGAGCATAAGATTGTAATTGATTCCGAACTATCCGAGCTTGCAGAACAAGAGAATCGCTCGATATTAAACCAGACCGAGGATACGTTGGTAGTTGAGTATTTACCAGGGAATGTGGAGATGTTGCCGGAGTATAAGAAAGCATTAGAGGCAGCGAAAAACGGTGAAACCCTACATAGTGAAGCAATTTCAGTCGGTAATTTTATAAAATCACAGTATGATATGAATAAGCTCATGGACTATAAATATCTAGTTTCTAATTATTATGTAGTGGATGAATCGACGGAAGCTACGAAAGAAGTATTTGATGCGAAGAAGTTATTAACGATGAATATGTCCATTAAGAAGAATCGTGATGTACCACAGATTCTGATTTATCATACCCATGCAAGTGAAACTTACATTGATAGCAAACAAGGTGTGGAAGCAGACACGGTTGTGGGTGCGGGTACTTATCTGGCCGAGTTGTTAACGGAGATGGGTTACAATGTTTATCATGATACGACAGCATATGACCGGAAACCAGATGGAACCGGTAATCGAAATCATGCGTATACAACGGCATTGCCTGGAATTCAAAAGATTTTAGAAGAAAATCCTAGCATAGAAGTTATCATTGATTTACATAGAGACAGTGGGAAAAAACGTGTGACAACGATCAATGGAAAAGATACGGCACAAATCATGTTATTTAATGGGTTAAGTCGAAATCAGTCAGGAGCTATCGATCGACTGGAAAATCCATATCAGCAGGAGAATCTGGCATTTAGCCTTCAGACGGCTTTGGTTGGGCGGAAGCTGTATCCAGGCCTAGTCGTTCGCAACTATTTGAAAAATTACCGATATAATATGCATTTAAGAGAAAGAAGTTTGTTAATTGAATTAGGAACGGCAAATAATACTGTTATGGAAGCATATAACGCGATGGAACCGCTTGCGAATATATTAAATCAGATGTTGAGCAATCCTTAAGGAGAGCTCTGAAATCCGTAAACCGTACCTTGTCAGCCTATCTAACATATGGTATAATAGCGCGTATGGAAAGAACTTTAGAATGTATATGTAGTTACATATACTAGGAGGAAATATGTCAGTTGACCAAAGTAAAATTCGAAATTTTTGTATTATTGCTCATATAGATCATGGTAAATCAACATTAGCCGATCGTATTATTGAGAAAACAGGATTGCTTACAAGCCGAGAAATGCAAGCTCAGGTTCTTGATAATATGGAGATAGAACGTGAGCGTGGTATTACAATTAAAGCGCAGACCGTTCGTACTGTCTATAAAGCAAAAGACGGAGAAGAGTATGTATTTAACTTAATCGATACTCCTGGCCATGTCGACTTTAATTATGAGGTATCCCGAAGCTTAGCAGCTTGTGAAGGTGCAATCTTAGTAGTTGATGCTGCTCAGGGGATTGAAGCACAGACATTAGCAAATGTTTATCTTGCCCTTGATCATAATCTTGAGGTAGTTCCAGTTATTAATAAAATCGATCTTCCAAGTGCAGAACCAGAACGTGTGATTGCAGAAATCGAAGATGTGATTGGTTTAGAAGCACATGATGCACCATTGATCTCTGCAAAAACAGGATTAAATGTGGATGATGTCTTAGAAGCAATCGTTCATAAATTACCATGCCCAGCAGGAGATAAAGAAGCTCCGTTACAGGCATTGATCTTCGACTCCATTTACGATTCCTATAAAGGTGTTATTGTATTCGTTCGTGTGGTAGAAGGTACTGTAAGAAAAGGCGATAAGATCCGCATGATGGCAACTGGATGTGAAGCCGATATCGTAGAACTTGGTGTATTTGGACCAGGCCAGTACATTCCAGCAGAGGAGTTAACTGCAGGTATGGTTGGTTACATTACAGCAAGCTTAAAGAATGTAAAGGATACAACTGTTGGTGATACCGTAACAAACGCGAACAATCCTTGTGTTCATCCACTTCCAGGTTATAAGAAAGTAAATCCAATGGTTTACTGTGGTTTATATCCTGCCGATGGTGCGAAATATCCAGATTTACGTGATGCGTTAGAAAAGCTCCAGTTGAATGATGCTGCATTGCAGTTTGAACCAGAAACATCCATCGCGTTAGGTTTCGGTTTCCGTTGTGGTTTCTTGGGATTATTACATCTTGAAATCATTCAGGAACGTTTGGAACGCGAGTACAATCTTGACTTAGTAACTACTGCTCCATCTGTTATTTATAAGGTTTATAAGACGAATGGCGAAGTGATTGATATTACGAATCCATCCAATCTTCCAGATCCATCGGAGATTGAGCATATGGAAGAACCAATGGTTTCTGCGGAGATCATGGTAACCACAGAATATGTTGGTGCGATCATGAAATTATGTCAGGAACGTCGTGGTATTTACCTTGGCATGGAATATATGGAGACAACAAGAGCATTGTTAAAATATGATCTTCCATTGAATGAGATCATTTACGATTTCTTTGACGCATTAAAATCCAGATCCAAAGGTTATGCTTCCTTTGATTATGAGATGAAGGGTTATCAACCATCTAAGTTAGTTAAGTTAGATATCCTGATTAATAAAGAAGAAGTTGATGCTCTTTCCTTTATCGTGCATGCGGATACCGCTTATGAACGAGGTAGAAGAATGTGTGAAAAGCTTAAGGATGAAATTCCAAGACAGATGTTTGAAATTCCAATTCAGGCAGCAATCGGAAGCAAGGTTATCGCTCGTGAGACAATCAAGGCGATGCGTAAGGATGTTCTTGCAAAATGTTACGGTGGTGATATCAGCCGTAAGAAGAAACTTCTTGAAAAACAGAAGGAAGGTAAGAAACGTATGCGTCAGGTTGGTAACGTTGAGATTCCACAGAGCGCATTTATGTCCGTGCTTAAGTTAGATGAAAACTAGAAGAAGTATATAAATAAAGTGATAGGAGTTATTGTTGTCGTGTGGTTTGCACCGGTAACAATAACTCCTATCGCTTTACTTTAGAGGAAAGAATAGCTTTCTAAAACAATGTATGATAGAATAGGCAATATGATAGAAAAACGAAAGGCGATATGGAGGAACTATATGGATAAAATTATAGATCAAATTAAGTACTTTATAAAGAAAGAAAAAACCGTCATGGATAAGGTTGTTATCATATATACGATCTTGGCAATTCTCATTGATATTTTTGCATTCTGTTTGGGAGAAGGCTATATGGTTACGGTTCTTTTAGTGGCAATCCTTCAGTTATTACAAGTAATCCGTTTTAAGAAACAGGATAAAAAAGAAGTTGCTTCCTATAAAATGAGTACGGTTGTTGCATTTATCTGGTTCTTTGTCATCGTATTCAAGAAAATCGTATAAGGCACGAGTGGAAGAAGAAAAAAATAGTGAATTTGAAAGGTAAATCCATGAAAAAAATAGAGCTTTATATTCATATCCCATTTTGTGTTAGAAAGTGCAATTACTGTGATTTTTTATCTAAAGCATCCGATCAAGAAACGAAAGATCATTATGTGAAAGCATTAGTACAGGAAATCGAGTCTAGCAAATCTGATTTAGCAGGCTATGAAGTGATCTCCGTCTTTTTTGGGGGAGGAACTCCATCCTTATTATCGGAAGAACATTTTCGCATGATTATGGAGGCACTTCGTTCAAATGCAAGATTTACGAAAGATTGTGAAATCACAGTGGAGTGCAATCCGGGTACAGTAAATAAATCCTTGCTTAGAACTTACTTAAAACTAGGGGTGAATCGCTTAAGCTTTGGATTACAAAGTACCAACAATGAGGAGTTAAAGCTGCTAGGAAGAATTCATACGTATGAACAGTTTTGTGAAAACTATGAGATGGCAAGAAATCTTGGCTTTACCAATATTAATATCGATCTAATGTCAGCATTGCCCAAACAGACATTAAAACAATATGAAGAAACACTTTATAAAGTGGTTGGATTAAATCCAGAGCATATCTCTGCATACAGTCTCATCATTGAAGAAGGTACGACATTTTATCAATGGTACGGTGAGCATGGAACAAGAGTTGAGGAACTACCATCGGTAGAATTAGATCGATTGATGTATGAACGAACAAAAGAAATCTTGCATGATAATGGATATGAGAGATATGAGATCTCCAATTACGCAAAGAAAGGTTATGAATGCCGTCATAATGTCGGTTATTGGACAAGAGTGGAGTATCTTGGATTTGGACTTGGAGCATCCAGCCTATTTCAAAATCATAGATTTCAGAATGAATCTGAGATGGAGAACTACCTTAATTTTATTCAGCGAGGAGAGACGGTGCGTCGTGAAGTGGAACAGATCAGCCTAAAGGATGCGATGGAAGAATTCATGTTTCTAGGGCTTCGGATGTGTGAAGGAGTCTCATTTACGAAGTTTGAACAAAGCTTTGGGGTACCGATGAGACAGGTCTACGGTAAGGTTATCGACAAATTATTAGAAGAGAAGGTTATCATAATCGAAAATGATCGTCTAAGACTAACGGAGTATGGGTTAGATGTGAGCAATGCTGTGTTTACAGAATTCATTTTGGAATAAATATATAGTTGTTTTATGTGTGATTTTGTACATGCCAGTAAGTAAAGAAAATGCTAAGAAATGAGTATTTCAGCTGGATTCATTGATTCTTAAAATAGCACAGGATATAATCAAATTACCAGTTAAATAATGGGGATTTTTATGTGCTTTTTGTAAGGAGAGGATGGTCCATGGTTGAAAATATCTTAATCGGAATATTTATTTTGATTGCAATTATTGGTGGAGTACTTGCTTGCAAGTACGATTACGGAGGTAGAAAAGAAGAAACAAACTTGAAAAAGAAATAAAGACAAAGTTAGAGGAGGTTGTTCACGAACAGCCTCCTCAACTTATTATAATAGATATTTTTGTTTTTTGGGATTGACAATAGTAAATTATGGTATTAGTATGTATCTAAAAGAGATATATCTAAAAGATACATAGAAAGAAAAGGAGCAAGATGAAGAAAAAAACAAGATTCGTGATTCTGGG
>JAQXNU010000149.1 GCA_029098165.1 Clostridiales bacterium | reverse complement strand
ACGTGTCTGTGATCTATCTGGTGGTGAATTGCAGAGGGTATTATTATCCATCGCCTGTACTCCAACTCCGAATCTGTTATTGTTAGATGAGCCAGTTTCTGGAATTGATCGTAATGGTATGGAACTCTTCTATCATAATATTGATATGCTTAAGAAAAAGTATGATATGGCATTTATCTTAGTATCGCATGACTTAGAGTTTGTAGAAAAATATGCAGATTATGTGATCTTATTAGATCGAACCATTATAAAGGAGGGGACTCCACAGGAAGTTCTTCAGAGCAAAGAGTTTAAAGAGGTTTTTGGCAGCACTCGAAAAGCCTGGGTTTAATCATTAAAAATACTAAAAGGAAATGAAAAAGATGAACGGAATATATCAAATAATGGAGAGTATACTTCCATTTGAATTTATGAAATATGATTTTATGAAGAATGCCTTGTTAGCAGTGCTGATCATCACACCTTTATTTGGTATTGTTGGAACCATGATTGTCAATAACAAGTTAGCATTTTTCTCAGATGCACTTGGACATTCGGTCTTTACAGGAATGGCAATTGGTATTCTCTTAGGAGTTTCAGACACAAATGTATCGACGATTCTATTTGCTGTTGTATTTGCATTGCTGTTAAATTGGATTAAAAGAAAAAATACGGTTTCCACCGATACGATCATCTCTGTATTTTCCTCTACCAGTACAGCGATAGGACTTGTAATTTTGTCGAGAAACGGTAATTTTTCAAAGTATTCAGCTTTGTTTGTTGGGGATATCTTAAATATTTCTCCAAAAGAAATCGGGCTATTAATCCTTATATTTATTATTGTTTTGCTTTTTTGGTTTTTCTGTTTTAATAAGTTGCATGCAGTTAGCTTAAATTCTAGTTTGGCAAAAAGTAAAGGAATTAATATTCGATTACTTGAAAACATATTTGCAGTCATTATTGCATTACTAGTAATGTTAACAATCAAATGGGTAGGTATTCTTATCATTAATGCATTATTGATCTTACCAGCAGCGTCAGCTAGAAACATTTCTTCTAATATGAAAGAGTATCATATCTTTAGTATTGTGATTTCACTTTTTTCAGGTTTGTTAGGATTGCTCCTATCTTATTATCTAAGTTTGGCAACCGGTCCAACAATCGTGATCATCGCAGCAGTCATCTTTTTCTCAACACTGATCATGAAGCCAATCTTTAATGAGTAAGATAGAAATTAATCAATAAAAGATAAATATCGAATATCAAATTAGCATAAAGATAATAGTGTATAAAAGTGTGAACCGTCTTACTAGACTTGGAGCCATGTTTTTATATCAACTATTATCTTTTTTTATCTTAAATGAGAGATATCTTGAAAAAAATAGACAGGGAAGGAGTAAACATGCATAATAAGCAGACTTATCAGAAAATTATTATCAATTTTATTATGGTAATCATGCTCTTTTTCTTGGCAGTTCTTTTTCTACCTAAACTGTTATCTTTCTTTTGGCCTTTTGTTGTTGCTTATCTTTTGAGTTTAATGGCTAACCCAGTGGTAAGATTTATGGAGCAGAGGATTCGGATCAAACGAAAGCATGGCTCTGCAATCATTATCAGCATCGTTCTTATCAGTATACTTGGACTTTCTTATTTTATTGTTGTTTTATTAGGGAAAGAGGCGGTACGGTTATTTTCAGATTTGCCAGAACTACTGAATTCCTTCAATGAACTAGTGCATCATTTAAAAGAACGTCTTGAGATGTTATCAATCTTTCCTTCGGGAAAAGTCCAGACTTTATTTCATGAACTAACGCTAAATGTCAATGACTGGATTCAACAGTTGGTGTCTGGAGCCAAAGAGCTTAGCTTAGCGAAAGCGGGAGGTTATGTAAAAAGTATTGGAAATATGTTTTTTATGGGCATCATTACAATCTTATCAACTTATTTTTTCATAGCGTATCGGGATAAGATGACCCAGAAAGTAAATGAGCTTTTACCAAGATCCGTGGTAAGCAGTATGGATCTGGTAACAAGTAATTTTCGGACTGCAATCATTGGATACTTCCAGGCACAGCTTAAGATTATGTGTATTCTCGTAGTGATCATGTTTTTTGTTTTTCTTTTACTTCGTATTAACTACTCTTTCTTTTTAGCGGTTTTGATTGGATTTATCGACCTTTTGCCTGTCTTTGGTACAGGGCTTGTGTTCTGGCCCTGGGCCGTGATTGATTTTATCAATGGAAATTACATAAGGGCAATCATCATTCTTGGGCTATATCTGGTATGTCAGATTTTAAAGCAGATCTTGCAGCCTAAACTGGTCAGTGACAGCATTGAAATCAATCCTTTTGCTGCTATTTTATTTATGTATATTGGATATCGTTTGAAAGGGGTAGCAGGAATGATTATAGCAATCCCTTTAGGAATGATAGTAGTGAATTTTTATCGACTTGGAATGTTTAATCAGATGATTCGGGGAGGACAGATCTTAATTCACGATTTTAATGAATATAGAAAATACTAAGATAGATAGCAGTGAAAAAACAGCTTAGAGAATAACGAGAAGAGAGTCGTGGAATCACATTAGAATTTGGCTAAGTCCGTCCGAAAGGGAAAGGCA
>JAQXNU010000148.1 GCA_029098165.1 Clostridiales bacterium | reverse complement strand
GGAACAACGGCAACACCTGAAGTATGTGATGCAGTCTTAAAGAATGGAAATACATATACAGCAATGATCAATCTACTTGGTCATAATACGAGAGCTTATTATATGCCATTAAAGAATGCGAATAATGAAATCATCGGTATGCTGTTCATTGGTTTAAACCAAAGTATAATAAAGAAACATATAAATTCTATCATTGGTGGAATGACAAGTATTAATATTATAGCAGCTCTGATTGGTATCATTGCTTTCTCAATCTTTGGAATCATGCTCGTGAATGCTCTTAAAGTTGTTATGGATGACTTCCAAAAAATGAGTAAGAAAGACTTTTCTGGAAAGATTCCTTCCAAATATACAAAACGTAAGGATGAAGTTGGTGTATTAGCAAGAGAAGCCTCTCAAATGAAGAATGTAATCAGCGGAATTATACTAACGATCATGAATAGTTCTTCAGATGTAGATCGTTCTATTGATGAGAATGTGAAAAAACTTCGTGATTTAAATAATAGCCTGGATGACGTTTCTGCCACTACACAGGAAATATCAGCAGGTATGGAAGAAACCGCTGCTTCCATGGAACAAATCCATACTGCTGCAATCAAAGTGGAAGATGCGACAAAAGAAATTGCTGACCAAGCAAACAGTGGTGCTCAGGCCGCGATTGAAATTAGCCACCGTGCCGAACAGTTAAAAGAAAATGCAATCAAATCTCATCATGAGACAAATCAGCTGATCGAAGATACTACGAAGAAAGTACAGGATGCGATTGAGAAGTCAAAGAGCATAGAAGAAATCCGAGTTTTATCTGATACCATTCTTTCCATTACTTCACAGACAAATCTTCTATCCTTAAACGCTTCTATCGAAGCTGCAAGAGCTGGTGAGAGTGGACGTGGATTTGCTGTCGTTGCAGATGAGATAAAAACGCTATCCGAAGCTTCCCAAGCTGCAGTTAGCAAAATTCAGAGCGTTACCGCACAGGTTTTCGATTCTGTCGAGAATCTTGTCACCAGTTCTAATGACATCTTAGCTTTCTTAAATGATACCGTTGGAAAGATTTATGATGAGATGGTAGCTACCGGAGAACAGTATTCGAAGGACGCAACCTTCATTAATAGTATGGTTGAAAAACTAAGTCTTTCAAGCAATGAAGTACTTCATAGTATCTCCGATATGACGAGTACGATTGACCAAATTTCTGTCGCTGTTGACGAAAGTGCGAATGGTAGTACAACAATTGCTCAAAGTATAACGGAAATCAATGCACGTGCTACAGACATTGAAAACATTAATACGGAAACGAAACAAACTTCGGATCAATTAACTGCCTATATAAACGATTTTAAAGTTTGATTACCAATAAGGGAGCTGTAAAAAACAATAAAAGAACAACAAGGAGAGAGGCAGGGAATCGCAGTAGAATTTGGCTGCTTTCCCTTTCATACATCCTTAGCCGAATCCTAATGTGATTCCCTGCCTCTCGCGCTCATCTCTTTTACTGTTTTTTCACAGTTCCTTTTTTTGCTTTATTTATTAAAATGATCAATTCTTTCTTGTAAATGTTTATTAAAGTTTGCTACCTTACGGTTATACTCGGAATCCATAAACTTTGATTCTAATAAGAAATCTGCTGTTGCGAGATTATTAGCAATTGGGATATCATATACTACCGCAATACGAAGTAGTGCTTTTACATCTGGATCATGTGGCTGTGATTCGAGTGGGTCCCATAAGAATACGATAAAGTCAACATTACCTTCTACGATTCTCGCACCAATCTGTTGATCACCACCAAGAGGACCACTATTAAATGCTCGTACTGGTAGACCAGTCTTATCGGCAATCATGCGAGCTGTAGTTCCCGTACCACATAAAAAATGTCTTTTTAAAACATCTTTATGCTTTTCAGCCCATTCAACAATCTCCTTTTTCTTTCCATCATGTGCTACTAAAGCAATATGTTTTTGTTTTTCCATCTTGAAATAAATATAATCATCTTCTAGCATTCTAATTCTCCTTTGGCAGTCGTAAATGGCCTTGCTTAGCAATGCACCACAAGGATTGTATAACTCAAAAGTAATTATTTACTTTTAACTATTCTACCAAAGAAAGTATTGGGTTTCAAGCCGTCATCTATACTAATTTTTTTTCTCATTTATGTAAATCAGAGGTTTTGTCGAATCAATGTCCATCTCCGTTTCTGCTAGAGTTTTAGGGCTTTTCATTTTATAAAATTAATGGTATGATTAATTTATTCGATAGAAAAGAGGTAGTGTGATGAGTAAAGATATTATAGTTGTAGCACTTGGCCGTAGTGCTTTTGGAGAAACGTTTCCTGAACAGCGTGCAAATGCAAAAAAAGCTGCCAATGCTGTCGCAGATTTAGTCGAAGCTGGATATAGAATAGTTATTACACATAGTAATGGTCCACAAATTGGTATGATCCACACCGCCATGACTGAATTTAGTCGATT
>JAQXNU010000147.1 GCA_029098165.1 Clostridiales bacterium | reverse complement strand
TTGAATCTGCTTTTGCACAATCGCTTGCCTTTTGTGAGATATATCCAAGATAAGAAGCACTCTGAGCATTTGAAGTATCGACAGACTGACGTAGATTACAATATATCATAAGACTCTCTTCTAGTCTCATCTTTTCTTCCCATAAATCGACGATATTATTTACCATGCTAAGATCTGCTAAAGTTTCTGTCTGAGCTAACTTTACTGATAATTGATTCATCTTCTCGCATACCCGCTCTAATTTTTTAATATCTCCTAAAAACTCAGGATCTTCATATCCTTTATATAAAAAATCCAAATTCCACTCTTTGTTCATATATGTACTCCTATTCTATTTTGGGGCTTAATCTATGCATGCCTATTCTTGTTTATTATAGCATATTCTTCCGACCAATTAAATTGGTAGTATATAGTAATTGTTAGCAAATGGGGCTGTGAAAAAACAGCCCCTACATTATCTTCTAAGTTAGAATGCTTCTGGTCTTTGTTGTGGTCCAAAGCCTTCTTTCTTTGAATTGTGAGTCTGATTCTGATTTTCTACCTTTACTTTTTGTGTTATGCTATTAAATTTCTCATTCATCTTCTTCTGAGCATTTTTTTCATCATTAAAATTTGGAGTATTGTGTTTCATAATTTCCTCATTTCTAACTTTTGATTCCTCGAACTAATGATTCTGAACATAAGCACTTGCGCTTTGTCCTGCAATACGACCAAATACAACAACTTCTGCCACTGCATTACCACCAATTCGATTAGCACCGTGTACACCACCAGTAACTTCGCCTGCTGCAAATAAACCAGGGATTGCGGTACCTGTCTTAGATAAAACCTGAGCCTGAGTATCAATCTGAACGCCACCCATTGTATGATGAATTGCAGGTGCTACCTTAATTGCATAATATGGTGCTACTGTGATTGCACGGTCCATGCCTGTTGTTCTCTCAAACACATCCTTGCTCTTATTCGTAACTGTATCATTCCAATCTGCAACTGTCTTAATTAAAGTCTCTGGATCCACTCCAATATCTTCTGCTAAGTCTGCTAGATTGTCTTCTTCTTCAACTAAATCTGCACTTACATAAGTTTCAATTGCACTTAGATTATCGCGAACCTGTTGGTCAAAGATAAGGTATGCACTGCCACCTTCCTGTTGCATAATTGCTTTTGAAACTAAATCTCTTGTACTCATCTCATTAAAGAAACGTTCTCCATTCTTGTTAACAAGAATCGCTCCTTGTCCACGAACAGATTCTGTGATTAAGGTACTTGTCTCTTGTTCTACCGTTGGATGCACTTGAATTTGCTCCATATCAATGACATTAGCACCTACTGCTTCTGCCATACGAATACCATCGCCAACAATACCTGGGGAATTCGTTGTCTTAAATCCTGCTAAATCCGGATTATATTTTGTAACCATCTCTTCATTCGCACCAAATCCACCAGTTGCTAAGATAACTGCTTCACAGTTAATTGTATATTTTATATTATTTCCGGTAGCTATAACCCCGGTAACTTCTCCGTTGGTTGTAACTATTTCCGTAGCTGCTGTATTATAAAGTATATTTACATTTTTATCTGCAAGCTGTTGAGATAATGCCTGAACAATATATGGGCCTACAGCTGCTCCACCTTCTGGTGCATGCATTCTCTTAAATGATGCTCCACCTGAGAACGTAAGTGATTTTAATGGTGCTCCGATACTTTCCAACCAAGCAACACCATCCGCCGATCTTTCAGCTAATGTTCGGACTAATTCTTCATTATTAACGTAGTTACCACCGCTCATCGTATCATCAATAAATACTTCAACGGAGTCATCTACGCCTTCATCTTTCTGAAGCTGAGTTCCTGCTGCATTCATTCCACCAGTTGCCTTAATTGTATTACCACCAACCATTGCCTGTTTTTCAATGATGAGAACATTTCGTCCCGCATTGGTTGCTTCCAAAGCAGCTGTCATACCAGCTCCACCTGCACCAATAACTACAATGTCTGCTGACATTGTCTCTTCGGTTGGAATCGGTTCTGCTGTTGGAACGGTTCCAGTAGGTTGTAATGACTGTACATCAACTCCAGCAGCGGTAAGTGCTGCTGTAACTGCGTCCACAACACCTTTACTGGAATAAGTTGCACCTGCGATTGCATCGACATATACTGTCTGCTGCTCCACCATTGCTGTTGGAAGTTTTTCAATCGCAACAGATCCAATACCATTTGTTTCATTTTCACCTATACAAGTGATTGACTCGATTCGGTTCGCACTCAGCTCCACTTTGGCTATAATATCGCCACCATAACCAGTTGCTTTGCCTTCGTATGTTCCTGGAGTGTATATTCCAGCCGATGGAGTCTGTTCCTGATTATTGTTTCCATCATCTTTGTTACCACAAGATATCATGGCAAATGCAAATACCATGATCATAAAAATAGAAAAGATACGTTTTTTCATTACTCCTCCTTATTGCCACAAATATTGCAATATGACATTATATTGCTAGCAATAGTTTGCATATATTTTCTATTTTTATACAGGTTTTTTCTATTGAATCATTGATATTTCAGTCCCGATTACCTTTTGGATCCTTTCTTTTGCCTGACAAAACTTTTTTTCATATTTCTTATCTACACCATTTTGCTTAAGTATAGGCATAACGACATGAGATTTCTTCTGATAGGACCCAAATACCATCATTGGATAATATCCGATACTACCTGTATAAACACCATACTTATTTTTATGTAAGACGACTTCGAGTGCTATGGTATCATTGTTGATCTCCTTAGCCATACTTGAAACAAAATTGCCCATAGAATACATACATAGAACATTTCTTCCATCTGATGTCGCTATATACTCTGCTTTCTGTAAGCAGTGTGGATGTGATCCTAGAATCAGATCGACTCCTGCTTCTGCCATTTCCTTTGCATGTTGCTGCTGATTTTTCGTAATCTCATGCGTATTCTCTGTCCCCCAATGATTATAGGCGATAATAAACTCTGCACCATCTTTTTTTGCTGCTTTAACATCCTTTTCTATCTTCTTTTTGCTATAGCAGCTAATTAGCTGATTTACTTTCTTTGCTGGCAAAGTATTTCTGGCATTGATTAATTCTGTATACGATAAGATCGCTATTTTGATTCCATTTACTTCACAGATCAGATATTGTTGCTGCTTGTTTTCCGTAAATGTCCCTATGTGCGCGATCTTCTTTTCTTCCAACTTTTCCAATGTTTCAATGATTCCAATCGTTCCGCCATCAAAAGAATGGTTATTGGCCGTTACTACGGTCGTTACTCCTGCCTTAACAAGGGCATCCAGATAACTTTCCATCGCATTACAGTTAGGGTTCCCATCTACCGTCTTCTCCTGATAAGTATAGGGATTGGATTCCGATATCAGTGTCTCCAAATTCCCAATCACTAAATCTGCATTCGAAAAGATCGGCTGTACATAAGAAAAACTATTGTTAAAATTAAATTTACCTTTCTGATATGCAGCATTCTGTTGCCCTCCAAGACACATCAGATCGCCTGTGAACATAAGAATTGCAGAAGAACTCTTGGTTTTTTTGTTTACTGACTGTTTACTAATAGAAAATGCCTGTACTTCCTCACTGATTGACAGTGATAAAATACAGGCAAACATTACTACAGTAAAAAGCCACTTGGTCCACGCTTTTAAAGTTCTAGGTTTCATTGTTTTCTGCTCCTTTGATTGAACTTTTGACGTTAGAACCTAGAAGTTTTTCACTCCGAGGTACTACTTTATCATGAAATTGTGTATTCCTAAATTAGTACATATCTTATTATAAATTCCAGTCATTGCTTTGAGTAGCAGCTGTTTGTTGTTCTCCAGCAAATGTCTGTTTATCTTCCTGATATCTTGATGCGTTATATTGGATGGACAAGAAACTATCAAAATTATGTTTAAATGTATTATTTAATTGCGCATCATAACCAATAACAATATGTGGGCATTGTTCCGATAATGCCTGAAGAACTGCTTGTGCTGGATCCTGAGGAATGTTTACATAGGTTGCTTTCTTATTTACATCATAGAAATTAATCTGGCTTACTGGATTTTTTCCAGTACGACGATAGTAATATGCCCATACCTGTGTCGATAAAGGTAATAGACTTAATGTATTGGATTTAGAATAGAACAGATATTTCCGACCTAATTTGTAATATGGATAAATCTCATTCGCACTTGCAAAGTCTAGTTCAATTCCCTGCATCGTTTCTGCTGGGTTCTTAGCAAGATATTTCTTCATATATCCTTCATAACTGCCACAAACGAAACGAATAATCGAAATGACCATTAATATGATGCAGACCGCTGCTATTATATTAAGAATAAAGAAAAATATAGTATCCATACCAGCAATTGTATCATCAAAGATACAATATGGAATAGAGGCCTGTGTTCCCAATACTCCCAAGTTATCGGATATGCTTTCATTATAGAAGCGTAACATATTACCGCTCATTTTCTTAAATGTACCAGTAATCTTACATGTCACATCCTGCTCATCTTCCACGTCCATCATATAATCCAAATCTTTGGAACGGTTCTTGTCTACCTTGACTGCATACAGGATAACATCCGAATAATCCTCACTATATTCGCCTAAAACATAACATAAACTTGTTGTTCTTGTAATATTGGTTTTCGTATCAGTAGACGTTTCTTCTGCAAAGGTTCCGAAGATATACTCTGCATCTATGGTTACGTATTTTCCTTCTAAATCTTTCGTATTCCAACTATCTTTTCCCGTTAAATCCATTGGACCTTTTATGTAATCAATAATCTGAAATTTTGTAATCACTAAACATACTGCAATTATAATAGCACATATGATTAGCTTTACAATTAGGCTTCGCTTTGCCTTTTTCTTTAATACTTCTAACATAATACCTCCTAATATTTTTCATTTGTCTGCACTATTATGCTATCATATCTATACCAAAAAAACAATCCTATAATATACCTTTCTTACCATTTATCTACATAGACTTCCATTAATATCCTGTAGACCTTTTCCCTAATCTTTTATATCCTAACTTCAAAACATTCGTTCGAAACATTGGAGATAAAATGAAAGCTAAAGCACATGTAATTGGTGGAATGATCTTTACCGGTTCCACTATTTATTTATTAAAACATTATGATATAGATATGGACTTTTCCTATACGGAAATCGTATGTGGAGGTTTTTTCGGAAGTCTGCTTCCGGATATTGATCATAAAAAAAGCTTATTAGGTTCCATCGTTCACCTTCCCGTAAAACATAGAACTCTAACCCATAGCCTTTTCTTCTTGCTATTAGTAAGTACCATAACCGCACACTATACGCCTAGTCTTGCCATTGGATTATTTGTTGGGATCCTTAGTCACCTTATTCTCGATATGGTCGGTCGTAAGTCAGCTGGAATCTGTCTTCTCTATCCGTCCAAGAAGAAGTTTAGTTTTTTCCGAATACGCTAAATAATAGGCATATTATTGGACAACCTTTCATATATTAATAATATAGATTGCAAAAACTAACTCTATTTGTGATTATCCAATCACGAAACATATTTTGTTATTATTTTAAAGCTGAGGTGACAGTATGAGCTATAATCGACGTATTCATCTGCGAACATATTGTATTTTAGGTTTTATCTTTACATCTGCATTAGGCGTCTTACTACACTTTACTTTTGACTGGTCAAAGCAGAATCGTATTGTAGCTTTTTTCTCCCCAGTCAATGAAAGTACTTGGGAACACTTAAAACTATTAGCTTTTCCGTATCTGATCTATAGTATATTAGAGTACTTAAAGATCGGACAAATCTATGATAACTATATTATTGCGAAAGCATTAGGCTTACTTGCCGGAATGCTTTCTATTGTCATGCTCTTTTATACCTACACTGGAATCATCGGCAAAGGGCATGTGATTGCTGACTCTGTCGTCTTTTTCTTAAGTGTCATCATAGCCTTTGCTGTTTCCAGCTTAATCTTAAACCACCATCTCTTTCGTGCCAGCATTTTTCAACCAATTGGAGTTATCATCATTCTAGCTATAGTCATCGCCTTTATGTGGTTCACCTTTTTCCCACCAAAGATTCATCTGTTTATCGATACGGTTACAAAACGATACGGAATAGCAATGAAATAAGATTTCTCATCATACCAAAAAACCTCTCTTGGATACCAAGAGAGGTTTTTTATAAGCTGATGACGGGAATTGAACCCGTGACCCCTTCCTTACCAAGGAAGAAAAAAGATTAATCATATAAAATCAAATGTTATAAAAAGCAGTAAAATCAAGGCTTTTTGATATTTCAAAAATATTAAAAATACAATTTTAAACATATATATCATAGAAAAAGTCATAGAAATTATATGAATAAATATTCTCTTGCGACGTCGCAAATTAGGTATAGTGTCGAATAACAATTTATGGTATAATCTTCCTATAAAACTAAGGAGGGTTATATGCAGTGAGAAACGCTTTAGAATTATTATCAATAATAGTCTTAGTTATCTGCGGTTCTATAGGCCTTAGCACTATAGTCAACAATCTTATTTATGGGGTTATTATATTATGCTGTGGTTCTTTAATATTCTTTGTCTTAAGAAAACTTTCACGATATGAAAGTTATAAAAAGAGAACTTATGATTTGATGAAGGAACAGCTTGAAATTCAAAAACAATTACTAAATCAAAAATCAAATACTGGGGAGGATGATTAGTATGACACAAGCCACATATCAAGCTCTAGAAGAGGCAAAAGTGATTAAATCCCATCGTTGTACCAAAGAACAGTATTACGAATCAGATCCAATGTTACGATCTCCTGGTGATGGATATTATATTTATGACGAAATTGAGGATGAAGATGATTTAAAACTACTTCTACAAATAAAACAAATAGGAAACACAAGAGCTATCAAAATGATGTTAACATACTTTACTGTCATCTCGGTACTTGGGTTATTATACAGTCTATTTGCTTTACTACAAAAATAAGAAAAGCCCCTTGGAGTAATCCAAGAGATTTTAATTATAATCCAAGTGTTCGATATATGAATAATTTGTTAATTTTTTGTTAAATCGTCATTATTTAGGTTATATTTCTATTGTCAATTGACGAAAAATGTAATATAATAATGAAGTTTATTGAATTATGCAAAATGAAATTGCACAATAAGAACACATTATTACATATTTTGCACTATTTATATTGTACACTTAATCCCACAAATATAAGGTTGGTGCATTTTATGAGCAATAATCAAGGGGTAAGAAAAAAAATGAATATTGTGGAAGGAGCTGATTCTATGAATGCAACAGTTACAAGACCATGCACAGTACAAGAATCTTTGATTCAGTCATGCAAAGAAGTTAAATTGATGCAAGAAGGTAAGCTTCCTAAAAAAACATGGAAAGAATTTTACGAAGAACGCAAAAAGAAAAATGGGGGAGCTGATCAGTAGTGTGTTACGTTGTCATTCCTACTCCAAGGTTTGAATCGGATGTAGATTTTTACGAACGCAAGAGAAAATATAGAAACATTACAGAAGATATAAAATCAATAGTTGAAGACTTAGAAAAAGGCAACCTTATAGGAAATCCAATTCCTGAATTGACTATTGAAGATGACAACCATACATACAAAGTGAGAGTTGCTAATTCTGATGCTAATCAAGGAAAAAGTAATGGATATCGGCTTATATATTATGCTGTAAAAGATGATAGAGAAATCTTTCTTTTAACTATTTATTCAAAGAAAGATGATAATCGGATTCCTTCAAATGAAGAAATTGCCGAAATAGTTAAAGAGTATTGTACAGAAGCTCCCGAGAAATAAAGTCTTGGGAGCTTTTACTTTACAGTGATGCAATCATCTTGTCCAATGACTGTATGCGTTTATGCAGATCTGCAATCGCATCATTTGTCTTTTTACCTCTAATGCCATCCTCAACAAGACCATACCCAAAGGTATTGAGTGCAACTTGCAAGTCCTTAACTGTTGTTATGTCAACAGCTATTGCAGTGTGTCCATGTCTCCACAGGATATCACCATCTTTTAAGTATTTAGCAGAGGTTAAGTATTTTTTATCGGTTAGTATCTCAAATTTTCCTGTACGTTCCAGTATCGACCACTCTGTTGATGTGCACATGCTGTAAGATACATTAATACCAGCAGATAGTACACATACAGCAACCATTGCGCTACAGTCTGTCTCACATTTAGTCTTAATTTTTGAGATATCATAGTTTACATCCTTTGCCCGATCGTATAATGTCGTACGTCTGTACTGGTTATAACCTACACAGTCATTATGCGTGATATCAAGTGCTGTTTGAGATATCTTTTTTGCTATCTTAGTATCCTTAGGTCTAAAAACTGCCTGCCATCCTGTTTTTCCGGATTTATACCAATCCCAAACAGCTACTTCTTTTCCTGTCTGGTCCCCAGGCTTTCCACCTGAGGACTTCCCACATTCGTCATATACTGCATGTGCTACTTTAATCATCCTTATCGCCTTCCTCCACTTTATTTTTTAGGACTGCTATTGTCTTTTTCAAAAAGTTAGGTACCGGCGCTCCCATACGTCCAGCATTCTCTGTAATGGATAACAACTCGTTAAGTATAAATAGTACCGATACTACAAGTCCAAAAAACGTACTTGTCGGCATATCAAAGTTTAGGTATCCTGCTGTTTTGTAAATGATAAAGTCTAATATGATAGCAGCTGCAACAACTAATACATATCCAAACTTTTTCAGTATCCCAGCCTTACCCTTTTTGCTTGACCAGCCATAGTTTTTATCATCCGGATGATCCAAGCTCTCCTTAGCAGATGCAGCCATGCCTGATAAAAAATCAATTATCATGCAGACCAAAAGTGCAATTAATACCCACCCTAAAATCCCTAATCTTGCCGTAAATGTTGCTATGCTTGTAGCCAATAATCCTTGTGGCAAATATGCCTTTAGTTTATCCATACCTCATCCTCTTTTCTTTGTTTTATACAAAACGGTAACGATCGTTAGTGTTGCTCCAGTGCAACATTGTTTTTTACGACATAAAAAGAGCACCCCGAAGGATGCTCTATCTATGTACAATGTGTTATTCTGTGATTAAATCAGCGTATCCATCGTTTATCAAAATCTCGTCGATGTCAGCCTTAAACTGTGGGTACTTGGTTACAACTGCTGTGTAATCAAGTTTACCTTTTTCAATTCTCATTGCTAAGTATCCAGCCATATTCGTTTCCTCCTTTTATTTATTGCATTATCAGGAAGTCAATAGACTCCTGTATAAGCTCCATAGATTGTTCCATTTCTGTCAATTTCTTTTCAGTTAGATTAACATCAGCTAACATGATAATTACGGTATCTTCTTCAATCATTACCGACTTAACCTTCTTATCTTTAACAATTGCCATAACAGCATCGGTTTCTGTCTCGATTATATATTCTTCGAGATTTTCTGTTGTAAACAATTTATATGTTTCCATAAATGTTTCAGCATTATATGGAATTGTAACGCTATTACTAGTTGCACCTGTGATGTTGATTTCTGTCCCATCTTTTAAAACTATCTTTTCCATATTTTTTATTCTCCTTTACAAGATTATCTCACTGAATCTCATGGCTGCGCCAACTGGTATTGTTGTAAATGGATATATTCTAATAGCAACTCCATTTCCATTGTTTATTACCATTCTTCCTAATACACCATCAAGTGTCAATACAACAAATTTAACTATCTGATTAGGTATATTAAGGTCATTCGGAAGGTTGCAAACTACATAGTCAGTTTTTTCTAACATTTGTGTTGTTACTTTCCCATCATTCACTATTATCTTTGTATTTTTACCTCGCTCTAAAATCACTCCAGAACTTAAGTACGAAGAAGATATAGCCGTAGTTGTTACCGATTGACCATTTATCAAGTCATATAAAACTTTACCCTGTCTTGCGTCCAAAGCAAAACCTTCTTCTGTAGTTGTAAGGTTATTAGCTATGTTATTCAATATTTTAACTGACACATTGCCACATTCATATGAGTATATTAGACACATACCACCATATCTTGTTAAGTGTAAGCACCAATAATCTGAGGTAGTTTTTAAAACAAATCCTTCCCAAGAACCACCACCAATAGATAAGTTAGTTGCATTTATACTCAACCTTATTGTAGTTATACTAACGTCTGGAAGACCATCAACAAAGTTCTTTATCTGATTGTCCAAATCTTCCTGTGTGG
>JAQXNU010000146.1 GCA_029098165.1 Clostridiales bacterium | reverse complement strand
TTGTACTGTTTTGCTCCATAATTGTAACTTACAATTGGCTGCGTACCTTGCGAGATACCTATGATAAATGCCATAAACAGCATATTGATCTTCGATATGATACCTGCACAAGCAATTGGAATTGCTTCTCCATAAATCGATTGACTACCATAGTATTTTAAGGAGCGATTCATCACGATCTGAACGACCATCATGGCAAGCTGATTACTGCATGGTGCCGCTCCGAGAGAAGTAATTCGGCCAACATATTTTGCACGTAACTTCAGATGTTTTTTTTGTAATTTTACCGTTCTACAATGAGCCAAAAACCATAACGCAAGGCATCCTGAGATCACCTGCCCGATAATCGTTGCAAATGCTGCTCCAAACATCCCCCAGTGAAACACAAATACAAACAATGCATCCAATACCGTATTGATTATTGCTCCAGTGACATTACAAAGCATCGTATACTTCGGTCTTCCATCGGCACGGATCAGATGTCCACCGCCAGTAGCCGTGATTACAAATGGGAATCCAAACGCTACGACTCTAGTATATGTTTTTGCATATGGCAAAACATCCGCTGGCGATCCAAAAAACCGTAAGAGCGGATCTAAAAAAAGTTGCGTGATCAAAAAGAGAATTACACCACATCCAAACAACATTACAATAGAATTCCCCATATAGTACAGAGCTTTCGTCTTTTCTTCTTGTAGCTTTTCGCCTTCCCCCATCGAGATATTGAATGCCGAAGCTCCTCCAATACCGAACAACAAGGCAATCGCTACACAGGAAATCGAGAGCGGAAATGAGATATTCGTTGCTGCATTACCAAGTTCCCCTACACTTCTACCGATGAAAAACTGGTCCACGATATTATATAACGAACTTACAAGCATTGCGATAATGCTCGGTATAGCAAATTGTCTTAATAACTGATTAATCTTTGCATAAGCTAATGGGTTTTGGCCGTTTCTGTCATTCATTTTGTCGATTGTACACCCTTTCTTTTCTAAAGTTTCATCCCTTTTATATAACTAGAATGTCCCTTTTTCCTAATTAGATTCTTTTGATTTTTCTTAAACTCTCTGTAGTCTAGTTTATGCTGTTGCTGTCTGACCTTCATAACATATTAGTACTCATTTTAAGCTTTACCTGATAATACATAAAAGAAAAACAATGCAACTATTGTATGCTTCCATAGCTACATTGTCAACTCTTTCACACATAACCGATGTTCCAACTTATCTTATCATTAGCATTTGGGTATATGCGCAGTTACATACTTATCAATTTTATCAATTATCGGAAGATTTCTTCCAGTTCTTCTTTCGTTAATGTATTGATAAATACTTCCTTCGACTGAATGATCGCATCCGAAAGTTCTTTCTTCTTACGCTGTAACTTGAAGATTTTCTCTTCGATCGTGTTCTTAGTTAACAACTTGATGACATGAACATTGTTCTTCTGACCAATACGATATACACGGTCGGTTGCCTGCTCTTCTACGGCTGGATTCCACCATGGATCATAATGGATTACGGTATCCGCACCAGTTAAGTTCAGACCAGTACCACCAGCTTTTAAAGAAATTAAGAAGATATCACCTTCGCCACTATTGAAACGTTTTACGTAATCATTACGCTCTGCTATCGGTGTACTTCCTTCAAGGTAGAAGTAATCAATCTTTGCTTTCTTGATTTCCTCTTCAATGAGTTTTAACATCGATGTAAACTGGGAGAATACTAAGATTCTATGATCGTTTGCTCTTGCTTCTTCGATTACTTCAAGTAACAGTTCCAATTTGCCAGAACCGCCTTCATAATTATCAATAAATGTACTTGGATGACAACAGATTTGACGAAGTCTAGTAAGTGCTGCAAGAATCTTCATCTGGCTCTTTTCCATGCCCCGTGTCTGAATTTCACTAAAGATGTCATTACGGATTTCAGCAAGGTAAGAAAGATATACTTTTCTTTGCTCTTCTGTCATCTCAGTAACGATCTTCTCTTCTAACTTCTCTGGAAGATCCTCTAATACATCCTTCTTCATTCTTCGAAGTACGAATGGGTGGATTCGTTTATTTAAACTTTCTAATGCTTCTTTATCCTCTTTTAAGATCTGCTTTTCATACTTGTTAACAAACTTGGAATGTGTCATCAAATAGTCTGGCATAATAAAGTCAAAGATTGACCATAACTCAGACAAGCTATTCTCAATCGGTGTACCAGTTAATGCAAAACGATGTTTAGAAACTAACTGTTTTACCGAAATTGCATTTTGTGAAGATGCATTCTTGATAAACTGTGCTTCATCAATGAAGATTGTATCAAATTTAATCTTCTGATAGTGTGCCACATCTCGTCTCATCAATGGATAAGAGGTAATCAACACATCATAGTTTTCATAGCTTTCAATCTGTGCCTGTCGTTCTGGTGGCGCACCAGAGATTACTAATGCATTTAAGAATGGTGCAAAAGTTTCAAGTTCGTCTTGCCAGTTATACACAAGAGAAGTCGGACATACGATTAAGAATTTCCGCTTTTTTTCTGGCGCTTGAGTTACTTTTCCTGCGATATAAACGATTGACTGCAATGTCTTACCAAGACCCATATCATCGGCAAGAATTCCGCCAAGATTATTATCGGCAAGAGAATTAAGCCATTGATAACCAGTCTTCTGATAAGGTCTTAAAGTAGCACCAATATTTTGGGGAACCTCATATTCCTTTTTCGATGGATTTAAGATATTGTCAATTAACTCTTCGAAGTCTACATTCTTCTCGACTACAAAATTTGTATTGCTCAACGCTTCATCAAGATAGAATGCTTTGTTCTTCGCTAACTTAATAGGTTCTTCCGACAAAGTCTTCACCGAAACATTTAAGTCTTCCAACATGCTAGATACATGTGCAATCTTCTCATCTTCCAAATCAATAAAGCTACCATCTTTTAGACGATAATACTTCTTTTTCAACTGGAAGGATCTAAACATTGCTTTTAACTCATCTTTCGGAATATTTTCTGCATCCAGATCCATCTCTAACAAGTCAATATCATTGCTGACACGTAAACCAACATGGAAGTTACTTGTGGATTTTACACCAATCTTTTTAAAGCTTTCGGAATAGTAAGTCTCACAAACATCCGTCAGTTCATGCATTCGTTCCGTTAAGAACTCATAAATGCTTGTATCATCCTTCATTAAATAGAACGTAGAATGCGGTTCAAAGTCCATCTGCTCTAACAAGCGCATCATGTCATACTCTTCATCTTTTTGACGAACAATGATATACTCTTCTGTTCTCGGACTCTCAAAACAATTAAACTCATGCTCTCCGTATTTGAACTTTAATTCTGCTTTAATTCCATTGTTCAATTTATCAAGGTAGACAATACATTTTAAAGGTAATTGTAAATAACGGCTCTTTAACCCTTCTGGTATCTCAATATCCATGGTTTCATGGAGTTTTGGAAGCACTTCTTCTAAGAAACGCTGTTTCATATTTCCATGGAAGGATAATGGCTTTTTGTCTTTTCCTAGTGTATTATAAAATGGTACATAATTTCTTGTAAATTTCTGTGTTGGGGAATAGATAAATCCATTAAAATAAATTAAGGAGCCATCTTCCGACAAGGATACTACTGGTTCTCTTTCTTTATAATCTAATAGGATCGTATCATCATAAACATCGAGTTCATACGCGATGTTTGGATTTCCCTTATGATATCGAATATCATCAAACTTACGATTGTATAATTCCAAACGGAACGGGTTGGTTCCCATTAAACTTAAAAACTTCTCTAACATTCGCTTGGTCAGCATGAGCTGATGCTTTGCAAAGATTTTGGAATAAGAAGTCTTATCGATGACTTCCTGAATTTCAAAAATCTCTAATAAAAATTCGATTATTTTTGTCGACGTTTTATCAAATTCACTCTCGCCGGCAATAAATTTAAAGTCTTTCCCAAGAACAATATTTTCTTTTCTATAATAATCAGCCAAAAACTTCTTAATCGACTGTACTTTATACATATGAGTGTTACCGACATGCAACATTACCATAGCATAATTGTCCTGTCGTAACATCGCTGGTATTGTAATCGTTGGTAAAACTCGAAATACTTCGCCCTCAGCTTTGGTATCATCTTGATTTGCAAAATAATCAAGGACTTGATACGCTTTCTTTTCTTCTGGAGTTTTTGGTTCCTCCATCGTTGCCTTTTCCTGACATTTTAATAAGAATAATAAGCTGGCTACTACATGCTTACACGCTCCCTTTTCTTTTAAATGAGAAGGGCAATTGCAAGAAAAATCGAATGATCCGTCCTCTTTTTCTGCAATCGATACTTGATAGCTATAACTGCCTTTAACTTGAAGTTTATATTGATTTGCCGCTTTTGAGAAAGTCGCATTGGTAACACGGTTTGCCTTGTAATACTGTAATCCTCTCGAATATACAATATCACTTGATGCTAAATTTCTTATCCCGTTTCTTGATAGTCGCAACATAATGTTACTTCCTCCTATGTTTTTCTATCCATGAACCTTGTATTCAAGTTTCATCAGTATCTTATTATTATATCATATATTTCGAAATAAACTATTATTTTTTCAATAAAAAAGAAAAAATACGCCCTCGCGTACTTTTTCTTTCCTTATTTTTCTTACATGAGTTCATGTTTTACCATGTTTTTCATTCTTTTAAAGATAATTTTTGAGAAAGCACATAACTTTTGGGTCAGAATCGTTGCATAACGGAACACCGCTTCCGATGCAATTGCAAATACAACAAGAAGCATCGTTGATTTTGTAGAAATATCCGTAATACTAAATAAATGCGACATTGCTGTACTACAGAACAGCAAGCCAACCATCATGGTAATGAAAATGGTCCTTCTCCAACGATTCAGCGGTTTACTGATGGAATACAAGATCATAAATCCAACAATCGACATCAATAAAGTACTTGAAGTAGAGATGTCCGTGTTACTCATCTGGAATTCTTGTCCAAACATTACAATGCTTCCAACAATGATAAAGTCGGTCAAACCTGCAGGAAATGCTTTATACAAAACATTCGAAATAAACTTACCCTGGATTGGATTCTTATTATTCTCTAACGCTAAGAAGAAGGCAGGGATACCAATCGTAAACATACTAATCAAAGAAATCTGTGATGGTTTTAATGGGTAATTTACCATAAATATAATGGAGAATACCGCCATTAGGATTGAGAAGATATTCTTTACAAGGAATAAACTTGCAGAACGTTCAATGTTGTTGATTACTCTTCTTCCTTCTAATACAACACTTGGCAGACATGCAAAATTCGACTCCAACAATACAAGCTGAGCAGCCTGTGCCGCCACATCAGAACCGGATGCCATAGCAATACTGCAATCCGCATCTTTTAATGCAAGCACGTCATTAACACCATCGCCTGTCATCGCTACCGTATTACCATTCTCTTTTAGAGCCTGTACGAATAACCGTTTCTGATTTGGAGTAACACGTCCAAATACCGTATATTTTTGTACTGCATCACTAATCTCTTTACTAGTATTTAATGTTCTTGCATCTACATAATTCTCTGCATTGGCAATACCAGCTTCGATTGCTACGTTGGAAACCGTCACTGGATTATCCCCAGAGATGACCTTAATCTCTACTTGTTGTTCTGCAAAGTATTTAAAGGTCTCTTTTGCTTCTTTACGAATTGGATTGGATAATAAAACTAATCCTAACGGTCTAATATTACCGGTCAACGCTTTTCCGTCAATGACTCCATCGTATTGTCCAAAAACAAGAACACGGTATCCATTACTACCATATTGATTGATCCGTTCCGCATAAGAGTCGAATTGATCTCGTAATACGAATTCAGGTGCACCTAAAACATAAACGGCATCTTCAAATGTAACTGAACTGTATTTGGTTGCAGAGGAGAATGACGTAATATGAGTTGCTTTCTTTCCTGTTCCGATTTTAAAATATTTACTGAGCGCATTCATTGTCTCATTATCATTAATCATATTATTCGTAAAATCGCTCATTAAAACATCAAGCGCTGGCATCGTAGCAGAATCATAACCATCTAGTTCTACTGTTTTTGATACCGTCATCTTATTTTCTGTAATGGTACCTGTTTTATCGACACATAAAACATTAACTCGTGCTAATGTTTCGATACACTTCATATCATGCACAAGTACTTTCTTACGGGCAAGTCTTTGTACACTAACAACTAATGCAGTACTTGTCAGCAAATAAAGTCCTTCCGGAATCATACCGATGATCGCTGCTACTGTGGATGTAACACTATCTTTCATGGAAAGCCCAAGATAATGATACTGCTGAATAAATAAGACAATGGCAATCGGTATGATCAGAATACCTACGCCTTTTAATATCATATTTAAGGAACGAATCATCTCGGACTGTTCTTTTGTATTCGTCTTTTTTGCTTCGATGGTTAACTTAGAAGCATAGGAATTTGCACCAACCTGAGTCAGCATTGCTCGACATCTGCCAGATACAATGTAACTTCCAGATAACAGTGAATCACCGACCTTCTTTGTAATCTCATCCTGTTCTCCAGTGATCAGTGCTTCATTCACTCGAACTTCCCCATCCATAACAACTGCATCTGCACTGATCTGATTTCCTGCAGTAAATAGCACGATATCATCTAACACGAGGTCTTCCACTGCAACTACGTGTTCCTTGCCATCACGGATTACGGTTGCTTTTGGTGCATTTAAAACGGACAATTTATCTAAAGTTCTTTTTGATCGTATCTCCTGTATGATACCGATTAAGGTATTAGCTATGATAATTGGCAGAAAACTCAGATCACGATAAGAACCAACTAAGATCAGAAACACAGAGATAATCGCAAATATTAAGTTAAAGTAAGTACATATATTACTAAAGATTATTTCTTTCACAGATTTCGATGGTGATTCGACAGCTGCATTCGTACATCCCTGTTGAATATGTACATTCACCTGTTCCGTACTTAATCCATAATTCACATTTGGATAAAATCGTTCTAACGACTTGTCCATATAATTCTTCTCACTTTCTAATACATCCATAAGATTATAGTTTTCTCCTTCGGCATTTATCTCATATTTAAATCATACGATAGGATATTACAATTTTCAAGCATTCTACCCGCAAATCAGATTAAGATTTGATTAAGAATTACGAACAATTTCCTATAAATAAACAAATAGAGGTACATAAGTTTCTAAATTACAAATCCTTATGTACCTCTTTCCACTTTATTCATACTACTTCAAAAGCTTTCGTTTGTTCCCTACTTAGCCTCTGACCAACTTACCTTCATACATCTTCTTCGCTACAAAATTGATTCCGAACGCCTTTTGATAAGATTTTAATCTTGGTAATTCTTCCTTTGTTGCAATTAAGATACTTCTTCCCTTCATCTCATTACGACCAGTACGTCCAGCACGATGAAGGTAGTCCATTGGTTCCTCTGGAATGCTGATATGGAATACGGTATCTACACCATCAAAATGAAGTCCTCTTGCCGCAATATCGGTTGCAACGAGATAATTGATCTTATCATTTCTAAAATCCTCAATTGCTTTCTGACGCATTCTCTTATCTTCTTTTCCGTAAATGCAGGCAGCTTTAAATCCATGATACTGTAATTTCTGTGTTGTTTCTTCTACCTCAAACTGTCCATTTACAAATACCATTACTTTTTTTCCTTTATTGATACGCGCCACCTTACGGAATGTTTCGATTTTTGCTCTTGGCTCACATAACAGATAAAGGTGCTCAATATTTTTAGGAATAGTCTGCTTTTCTTCGGATTTTACAACAAGTGCTTCTTTGGACATCTCAGATGCTTCTTTTATGATCGCTGATGGGATGCTCGCAGAGAAAAAGAGCAACTGACGATCACGCATCGTGCACTTGATCACTTCTTTTACCTTATCACGATTTTTCTTATCTAATAATTTATCTGCCTCATCTAGTACGATTGTCTTAACATTATGAGCTGCAATCTTCTTCATCTTTATCAATTCATGGATACGATCTGCAGTACCAACGATGATCTGAGGTTTTTCCTTTAAACGTTCCACCTGACGATCAATCTTAACCTTTCCAAAAATTGCTGCAACCTTCATTCCAATGCCTGCATTTTCTGCTAACAACTGAACTTGTTTTTGCACCTGCATCGCTAATTCATAAGTTGGAACTAAGATGATCACTTTATTCGTCTTTTCTAATTCTTTATATTTCTCAAAAAGTGGCATTAGATAAGCTAAAGTCTTACCAGATCCAGTCTCAGACTGTACGATTAGATCCTTGTTGTCCAAGATGTGCTGATATACCTTTTCCTGTACTAAAGTTGGAGTTGTGATTTTTTGCTTTTCTAATGCCTTAATTATTGTTTCATTTACATTTAATTCTTGAAAATTCATAGTATCTCCTATATCTTACCTTTGTCTATATTACTTATTCTTATCATTTATGTACCTAGTATACTTGAAACATCCAAAAATCGCAAATACAATTATTCATCAGGATTCATTAAATGGCGTATAAAGTAATTTACTTCCCTTAATACATGGTCTGCTAACAAAGGAAGAACCATCCCTCGAAGCAAACAGTCATTGATTGCTTTGGTTACTCCAGCCTTAAAATCACGAAGCTCCATGGTTTCATTGATAACTTCACTCATAAGAGGACAGGCAATAAACTCTTCCATCTTTCTTACTCCGTCAAGTAATTTTTCAAACGTACTAACAAATACATCTGCCTCTGCATGTAATTCATATTCTGTAGGATCTAACATTCCTCCGATGGTTGCCGCATGATCTTTCATTCCCTCTACCCAGAATTCTACCATATCCTGACCGTTCTGCTTCTCCAAACATCCATTACTCTCAATGCTCATAAGAGTTGCCATGTACATCTCTGCTTCCCTCGTTATATGTTCAACTAAAGATGGATAAAGATGCATTGCTATATCACAACAGTTAATCTTGTTGATCAACCATTTCTGAAAATCAATGAATTTATCGAGTAGTTTAATCGTATAACAGTTTAACTCTTTCACCATGTCCATTTTGCCTTTGTCCATGCAATCACATTTTTCGTCTTTTTTGCATCGGTCAACAAAAGCTTCTTCTAATTTTGTAACATCCATATCAAGAGGAACTCCTGTTAGCTTGCATGTCTTTTGCTCCGAACATAACGTAAATGCAGTGATTGCTTCTCCAGAATCAATCACATCTCTACCTACCACACCATCGCTACACTGAATTACTTTACATAGTAAATCTTCAAATTTTTCTTTAAACCATCTAGCATCTTCCTTGCACTGTTCATTCGCCTTCATAAATCCAATTTCAAGAAAATAAGCATGTTCCTTCATAGTTCTTATATAGAATAAATGAAGTTCTAAGGATGATTCAACATAACCTTTCATATAATCCACCTTTAGAATAATGTGACGATAGTTTTCGCCACATTACTATAATTTTACTATATCAATATATGAAAGTATAAATTGTCCTATGAAAAAAGAATGGTGCTGTGAAAAAACAGCACAAAAGCTGCATTCATCATATTTTTCCTTCTTATGCTTCTACTCTTCCGGTCTGAGTGTAAGAATCTACTTTCCAGCCATCCTCATTAACTAAAAGTACTTTGGTCACTCTATTGTATTTTTTCCCTAAACTGATCTTATTTTTTACAAGATATTCATCTGTCACATGATCAAATTGACTAAATGAGTTCATAGTTACCATACAATTTTCTAATCCATTTAAGTAATAAAATTCAATTTTGACTACTTCCTGTTCCAATGCTTGGATTGACAACTGATTTGTATTAAGGGTATTTTTTGTCTGTTCCTATTTATTCTCTGCAGTGAACTTTTCAATAACGCTTTTTCTATAGTAGTCATATTCTTTAAACTCTGGATTTAAATAATTTTTATTGACACAAGCTGTCATAAAATCAGTAGCTACTTTGCTTGTAGTAACTAATTTCTCAGAATCTTCTTCATAGTAAATCAAATCTCCATCCATTGTAACTGTATAATAATTTGTTACATTATTACTTAGTTTACTACTCTTATTACTGCACCCAGTTAGACATAAAGCCAATGTTGCCGTTACTGCCAACATGAATGATGTTCTCTTCCGTTTCATCTAAGTTTCCTTCCTTTTCATTCGTAATACTAAACAAGTTTTTTATAGCCTAAGTTATATCGGCAAAATATAATTTAATTTAATTTGATTTAATATAAAGCAAAAAAATACCCACTAAAATAGTAGGTATTTTATGGTGCATAAGTTGTTCTTTTACAAAAGTTTACCGATTACTAAATATTTTGACCGAGACAGGTCTTTATATCATCTTCTGCATTGCTGATGCATCTTAAATCAAATGTATCAACTAGATACTGTAGTACATTCGGACTTAAGAAGGCAGGCAAGGTTGGACCAAGATAAATGCGCTTAATACCTAAAGAAAGTAAAGCCAAAAGATCTGCAACTGCTTTCTGCTCATACCAGGACACAATTAGTGTCAAAGGAAGACCATTTACATCGGTATCAAACGCATCTGCAAGCGCTGTTGCGATCTTAATTGCAGAATAAACATCATTACATTGACCAATATCCAATAATCTTGGTAATCCGGCGACCTCACCAAAATCTAATTTATTAAAACGGTACTTTCCACAGGCTAATGTCATGATAATACAGTCATCAGGAACTAATTTCGCAAATTCGGTATAATAGTTTCTTCCTGGTCTTGCACCATCGCAACCACCGATTAAGAAGAAATGACGGATCTGACCAGACTTGACTGCCTCTACGATCTGTCCTGCATGACTTAAGGTTGCATGATGACCAAAACCAACTAGGATTTCATGAGGTTCTTCGTCCTCTGAAAAACCTCCTAAGTCCAAAGCATGCTGAATGATCTCTGAGAAGTCTTTTTGACCATTTTCCTTCTTACCAATATGTTTTACTCCATCCCACCCAACAACATTGGTGGAATAAATGCGATCTTTATAAGATTCTCTTGGTCTCATCATACAGTTTGTTGTCATTAGAATACAGCCAGGAATGTTATCGAATTCTTTCTGCTGATCCTGCCATGCGCCACCAAAGTTACCGATCAAATGTGGGAAACGATCCTTTAATCCAGGATAACCATGACAAGGAATCATCTCACCATGAGTATAGATATTAACACCGGAGCCTTCGGATTGTTCTAGTAACATCTCTAAGTCTTTTAGATCATGGCCGGAAACGATGATAAATGGACCTTTCTTGATATGAACATTTACGGTATGAGGGTAAGGATTCTCATAAACTTCCGTATTGGCTTCATCCAGTTGCTTCATAACTTCGATTGCCATCTCACCTGTGCGCATTACCCAACGAATCAATTCTTCTACATCTAAATTATCATCTGTTGTAGCTTCTAAAGCAAGCACATAAAAATTATCAACTTGATCACTAAAATAACCAAGTTCTCTTGCTTGATGTCCGTAAGCACTAATTCCTTTTAACCCATAAATAATGGTCTGGCGAAGAGAACGAACATCTTCATCTAGATCTTTAATATACATAATGCCTGCCAATGGGGAATCTTTTAACATCTCCGCTCTTGTCTCAGGTAAAACATATGTTACATGTGCCGTCTGATTACGGATTTCGCCCACACGTTCTCTTAATTCATCTTTGTATTGCTGAGATTCTTTTAACAATTGAACATGAACATCCGCATCGAAGTTAACATTCGTCAAAGTCGTAAATAACACGTTTTCAATGAAGCTGACGTACTTCTTATCAACGTTTTCGCCCCGATCAATGATTTCTTTTGCGTAGCAACTCATTCCTTTGAGCTGAAAAATCAATAAATCCTGCAAATTCGCTATTTCAGGAGTCTTACCACAGACACCCATTTTAGTACAACCTTTTCCGCCTGCTGTCTGCTCACACTGATAACAGAACATTGGATACTCTAAATCCATATTATTTTGCATAGTACCTTCACCTCAGATTAATTCATCAAGGCTATTATGTCCTGCTAAATTTTTTCTATGTATAAAACTAATCTTGTCCTGAATTTTTAGGCATAATTTTTACTTTCTTATCATCTGTGATAAAACCTTGGGTAGAATTCTCATAATAAATGTGACCATCCTCGGATAGAAACATCTCTATCTCATAACCGCCCATAGTTGGCACAAAACCACTAAACCATTTGCCAGACTTTTGAGAACCATCCTGAAAAACAGCAGTTACTTCCGTCATCTCTCCGACTCCATACTGAACTATAGTTAAGAAGTATTCCTCATAATCCCAGTTCTCTTTGTTCATTAGATCTTTGATCATTTTTTGTTCTTCCTTCGTAAATGTATCGTCCAAGGCATTCTGATTGGTATACTCTGGTTCGCCTAAAGTATAGGTTCCATCTAATGTTACATTCGCTCCAAACCCAAAGTACTCTCCACCAATGCCAATAACATGCAGTTTATCGTCCTGTAAATCCATTAAGATCAGTGTTTTTCCACCCAAGTCTGGATTCGAATACTCAACTACTGCTTTTGTATCACTGAGAAAATATCCTTTTGTGGCCATTAGTTCTCCACTATGTGAATAAAACATAAATTCTCCATTCTCTACATCAAATCCATTCACATTTGCATTGGTAATTGATAATGTTCCAAAGTAGCCATTTTCACACTCGGTACGGTTCCAAGTACCATTAAATTTTTCATATGTTTTGGATGTACTCTGAGCATTCTTTAATTTTTCACATTCTTCTGCCTTTACTTCATAAGTATCTGTATTGGTTCCATTAATATATGAATCGAACAGTTTGATTGCTTCATTCGATACTTTATTCTCAAAAGTTCCTTGTACTGTATTAGAATTGTTCGAGCTAGTTATCTCTGGTGTTGCAGTTGCTTCCTCTGGTGTTGCAGTTGCTTCCACTGTTGTTGAGACATCTTTCGCTTCTTTTTGCGTACTTGAATTACTACATCCATTCAACAGGGTGCATACACATAGACCAGTTACCAGCATATAATTTCTTTTTTTCATATTTTTCCTCAACTTTCTTCTACAATTGCTTATGTAATAGTAACTAAGTTTTTAGCAAATCATATGTAAGAACTTGATTCACTTTTTTCAATCCTAACACTCATTCTTTTTGTTGTCTATGAGAAATAGGTTGTAATTGCCCTTAAAAAATGTTAGACTACGAACGGTAAACTTACGAACGTGAAGAAAGGTAATATTATGATAAAAATTGAAAACTTATCCTACTCATTTCCACAGAAGGATTTATACAATAATATATCATTTACAATTGAAGAAGGTCAGCATTGTGCCTTTATTGGTACAAGTGGTACCGGTAAAAGTACATTAGTCGATATGATTATGGACCCAGAGAAATACTTATATGATGGTAAGATCGAAATTTCTGAGCATTGTCGCATCGGTTATGTCAGTCAGTTTTCTAACTTAGATGCATCAAGTGAATTGACCGTATTTGACTATATCGGAGAACGTTTTATCAAACTGCAGAATGAGATCAATGCTCTTTGTGCTGAGATGGAAATTTCTACTGATTTTGAGACTCTTCTTGAAAACTACCAGATAGCATTAGATGCATTTAATGCTATGGATGGGGACAACTTTGAAAGCAATATCACAAAAAAACTGAATCTAGCGAACCTAGCAAATTATGAAACTCAGCTCGTTTCTAATTTAAGTGGTGGTGAATTTAAATTAATTCAGGTCATCCGTGAGATGATGACTGCGCCTGAACTTATCATCATGGATGAGCCAGATGTCTTCTTAGATTTTGAACATCTAAATGGATTAAAAGACTTGATTAATGCTCACAAGGGCATGATGCTTGTCATTACTCATAATCGTTATTTGTTAAATCACTGCTTTAATAAGATCATTCACCTTGAAAATAAAGAAGTACAGGAATTTGAAGGTCGATATATCGACTACAACTTCTCCCTTCTTCAGACTAAGATTGATCTTCAAGAAAAAGCTGCTGCCGATCAAGAAGAAATTGATCGAAACAAAAAAATCCTCGATCGACTTCGTAATGATGCAACGATTCATACATGTGCTGCGAAAGGCCGTTCCGTTCATGCCAGAGTGTCCATCATTGAACGTCTGGAAGCAAGAAAGATTAAGGCACCATTTGTTGATATTAAGCAGCCGAAAATCGATTTACAGACTGATATGCCATTAGCAGATGATTCTATTATCCTTCATGTGGACAACTACTCAGTATCCTTTGATGATTTATTATTAGATTCTGTAATTTTTGATCTTCAAGCCGGAGACAAAATAGCAATCATCGGTCCAAATGGTACCGGAAAGACAACCTTGCTTCGCGATATTTATCAAAATAACAACAAAACGATTCAGTTACATGAGGAGGCCAAACTCGCTTTTCTTTCTCAGATGCAAGGAGAAATGCTCAACGAAAACAATACAGTCCTTGATGAATTCCGCGATGTTTATGAATGTACTACCGATGAAGCAAAAGCATACCTTAAAAAATACGGATTTGAAGAAGATGTATTAACTCAAAAAGTAGGTTCCTTATCTGGTGGAGAAAAGAATCTTCTTCAGTTAGCGAAAATCTCAACAAGCAATGCGAATCTGCTCCTACTTGATGAGCCAACCAGCCACTTAGATACGTATTCTCAGGCAGCCTTAGAACAGGCAATCAGTAACTACAATGGTACCGTCTTAATGGTATCCCACGATTACTATACCATTGCCAACTGTGTTGAATATATCTTATTAATTGAAGATAAGACACTACGTAAGATGAGCGCTCGTAAATTCCGAAAGATGATCTATGCAAATCACTTTGATAAAGATTATCTAGAACTGGAACAAAAGAAAAAAGAATTAGAAACAAGAATCGAATTTGCTCTTAATAAAAATGACTTTGAACTTGCAACAAAGTTATCTGAACAGTTAGAAGTCCTAATTCAGAAATTATAGAATAGAATGTGGGGGATTACTTTCGCGTTTTTGCCATTTCGCTAAAAGTTTGTTCCCAGGGTACAAAAAACCGGCTAGATAGTTCCAAAGCGGACTTCCTCGTAAAAAGTAAGCCCAAGTAATAAAAGGGGCTATGAAAAACAGCAAAATGACGAGCGTGAGATAGGGGGGGGAATCACATTAGAATTTGGCTAAGTCCGTCCGCAAGGGAAAGGCAGCCAAATTCTAATATAATTCCATGACTTTCACGCTCATCGCTTCCGCTTATTTTACAGCTCCTTTTTTAACTTGGTAGCAATGCGTGAACAGGCCTCCATATGCATAATCCAATGTCTTGACAATGGCATCTGAATCAATCCTTTGATGTCTTTACCACACCAGTAATCAATCAGCCAAACTGCATTGTCGTCCTCACTTACAACACCCAGATTCTTAATTGCTTCTTTATCCGCTTCCGTCATTTTCTCTTTTAACCGTTCATAAGGCAACTCAAGTAACATCTGGTTGGTTTCCTCATAAACATCAGTTATGTAATGATATAAATTATCTAAGTCCAGTTTGGAAGAAAAGTCTGCAATCTGCTCTTTCACCAATTCATTGCCAGTTGTAAGAATTGCACTATTCATTCGTTTTGGATAATCTTCTTTGAAAAATACTTCCTCCCTCTTCTGGATTAGCGTATTCGCTACGATATCTTCAATTCGAAATACATGAAATAACGAATATGCCAGTGTTTTGCTTTCATACCCTTTGTGATTCATAAATGGCATCGCATAAAACTCCTCTGGTTGAAATTCTTCTTTCAACTTCCTCATGAACAGCATTAGTTCTGCACGGAGTTCAAATAGAGTTTTGATTCCAGCCTCATAAGTAACTTTTTTCTTAAGCTGTAGTTGCATAGCTTTATTCATTTCTGACCATTCTTTATTCATATCTTACCTCTTTCTCATATCGTTAAGTCTAATAAAATACCTTTTATGGGTGATTTCCACTTTAGATTCCCTCAGTCGACACTTCTAATTTATCCAGAATTAGATTAAGCTTAACGTGCGCAACAAAAAAATCCAGAATGTCAGTGTCACTGCTGAAAACAAGGTAGTAACAACGATAATTCCTGAAGATAGCTGGGCATCATTCCCCATATTCTTCGCCATAATGTAACACGTTACTGTGGATGGCGAACCTAACATCGTTAAAATAGCAATCAACTCACTATTGCGAAACCCTAAGAAATACGCAATTGGTAGAAACAATAATGGTAATCCTATCAGTTTAAGGAAGGCTGCCAGCAACGTCGGCTTGAGACCTTTGACTGCTTGCTTTCCTTCAAAACTTGCACCAACCGTCAGCAATGCGATTGGAGTTGCACAGGATGCCACGCTTGAAACGGTTCTTGACAGTATCTGCGGAAGCTCAATCTCAAATAAAGAGAAAGGTACTCCCGCTAAGATTCCTAAGATAATTGGATTGGTTGCAATGTTCTTTAATGCATTGTGGATCAGAACTTTATTCTGCCCGCTTTGCTTTAATGCATAAGCATCTTTGCTGCTAAACGTCAGTATGATAACGGAAAAGACATTAAATAATGGAACTGCTGCAACAATCATTAAAGGAGTCATGCCTGCACTTCCATACACATTCGTTACAAACGCAATGCCAAGCACAGCAACACTTCCTCGTACACTCGCCTGTGAAAATGCACCAACGATGCTCTTATCCTTAAAACAGAACGAAGCAATTGCCCAAGTCGCAAAAAACATAACTGTCGTTGTCAACATGCAATATAAAACAAACGTCAGATCAAAATCCTGTTTCAAATCCATGGAACTGATATCACGAAATAGTAGCATCGGTAATGCCACTTTAAATACGAATTTATCTGCCGTAGCTACAAATTCTTGAGTGAGCAGCTTTGTATTCATCAAAAAATATCCTAGTACAATAACTAAAAAGATTGGTATTGTGACATTTAAGCTAAAGATTAGATTCTCCATATTAGTGTACCTTACTTTCTAACTTATAACCAGTTACGTTTTTAAATTCTATCGCCCAGTCTGGAGTACAGTAAAAGATGATACATTCCTGCATCCCATCGCTCATATAATAGAGACGTTTTGGATTCTGTTCCTTCTTAAGCATCTGATTCATGAAATTAATCATCCCGAGATCAAACCAATCATATTCAAGTTCAGCATCATATGTATACATATTTCCATTGTATTTAAACTGAACCGTTTGCGTTCCAGTTCCTTTATCGTAATCCTCATTACTTACAGTCTCAACAACATCCGTAATAGAAAACTCCTGATTCGAGATTGCTTTGATTCCCTCTAAAAAGTTTGTATACATGTTAGAACAATCAAAAACCTCAACATCAAAACTATAAATACAGTTCGAGGAAGGAGTCCATTCCCAAGTGTCATAATCATAATTTCCACTTCCAAGTAAGGATAACAGCATTGGAAGTTTCTCCGTGCTCTCTCTAAATTCTTCTGGTATACTGTCCCAATTTCTCTCAACTGTGCTGAGCTGTTCATCTGTAACTTCTGTCAGACCAAGAGAAGCCAAATCAGCTACCAATTCGTGAAAGGATTTATCATTTCTACCCTTTTTCGTTTGTGTCTGCCAGTTATCTACCGTATTCCCTGGAATTGTTTTTAGATATTTAGATCCCAAAATGCAAAGGAGTACTAAGAGTATCACCATTGCCTGTTGAATCCTCATCCTCCTCTTTTCAGCTTTCCACTCATATTTCATCTATCTCATCCCCCTTAACGAATCGTATCCATTTATCTATTATTGCACAGAAAAAGACTGTGTTCAACTGATTTTGATCAATTCTAACACAGTCTTTCAATTTCGTATCTTTTATAAACTAATACGTTGATTTATCCGAGTGATTATTTACTCACCTAAAAATACTTCTTCCTTACATGTCACTACTGCTTCATAAGGTTTCTTACCCATCAGTTCACAACTTCTCTCGTCTGGTTGAGATTCCCCAATATAAACATGGTACGTACCCTGATGTAACATAAACTGGCCTTTTTCATCATATAAACCAAAGGCACGATCAGTCAATTCGATCTCAACTTCTTTTTCTTCGCCTGCTGCCAACTGAACCTTCTTTAATCCCTTTAACTGTGCGTTTGGAGTATCCACAGCATCGCACTTCACATAAACTTCCACTGCAACTCCACCATCACGATTGGATAAATTCTTCACCTTTGCTTTGCAGACTACTTTATCCCCTGGCTGAATCTCAGTCTGGCTAACCGATGCATCCGTCACCTGAGTCTTAAGATAACTCAAGCCATATCCAAATGGATAAAGAGCTGGTTGTTTCATATAACGATACGTACGATTCTTCATAGAATAATCCGTAAATTCAGGTAACTCTTCTGTGGTAGCGTAGAATGTGACAGGTAGTTTCCCTTCTGGAGAATACTCACCAAATAACAGTTCTGCGATTGCACGGCCACCCTGAGCACCTGGATACCATCCCTGAACAATAGCTGGAATATGCTCATCCGCCCATTTTACAGCCAACGCACTACCAGATAATAAAACAAGAACAACAGGCTTACCACTCGCATAGATTTCCTTTAAGATATCTTCCTGAAGTCCTGGAAGATTTAAGTTTGGCTTATCTCCAGATGCGAATTCGTTACCTTCGTCACCCTCTTCACCTTCTAAGCCAGGATCTAATCCCATACATGCAACGATTACATCACTATAGTCGCAGATGGCACGAACTTCCGATAAACGGTCGTTTTCAGTAGCTAGAGCCTGAGATTTTGTCTTAAATAAATGACATCCTTCCGATGCATAAACACGACAGTCATCTCCAACATAATTCTTAATACCTTCCAAAACGGTAATGTATTCGGAAGCCGTTCCTTCGTAGTTTCCAACCAATGCTTTACGATTATCTGCATTCGGTCCAATGACACCAATAGTCTTATATTTCGCTTTATTTAAAGGAAGAAGATCATTCTCATTCTTTAATAAAACGAGACTCTTTCTTGATGCTTTCAGATTTAATTCTTTATTTTCTTTGGTATCTACTTGATCATATGTAATATTTGCATATGGAACTTTGCTCTGGTCATCGAATAAACCTAGCTTCATTCGTGTTGTAAGGAGTCGTACAACAGCACGATCTAAAGTTTCTTCTTTTACTAATCCCTGCTGAACAGCATTTAATAAGTTCACATAAATGTTACCGCAGTTTAAGTCACAACCGTGATTCATAGCTAATGCAACGGATTCTACAGGTGTTTTCGTTACCATATGGAATGCATGGAAATCTTTAATTGCCCAACAATCAGAAGTCACATGACCACTAAATTCCCATTCTCCACGTAAAATATCGACTAATAGCTTCTGACTTCCACAACAAGGCTCTCCGTTGGTACGGTTGTAAGCTCCCATCACTGCTTCCACATCTGCATCTTTTACTAATGTTTTGAAAGCTGGCAAATAGGTCTCTCTTAGATCCTGTTCGGATACTTCTGCATTAAAACTATGACGCTGGTCTTCTGGACCACTATGTACTGCAAAATGTTTTGCACAGGCGGCTGCCTTTAAATATTTCTCATCATCGCCTTGGATACCTTTTACGAATCTCGCTCCAAGTTTTCCACTTAGGTAAGGATCTTCTCCATAAGTCTCATGACCACGTCCCCATCTCGGATCACGGAAGATATTCACGTTTGGAGACCAGAAGGTCAATCCCTTATAAATATCATAATCACCATATTTTTGCTGAGCATTGAATTTACCGCGTCCTTCCGTTGAAATACAATCTGCAACTTCTTCAACTAAATCTTCATCAAAGGTTGCTGCCAATCCGATTGCCTGTGGGAATACGGTAGCCACTCCTGCTCTTGCTACTCCATGAAGGGCTTCATTCCAATAATTATATGCTTTAACTCCTAAACGATCGATCTTAGGAGCGGAATGTAACGTCTGAAATACTTTCTCTTCTAATGTCATCTGAGCCACCAGTTGTTCAGCTCGCTGTTCATATTCTTTTTGATAGTTTTGCTTGATCATATTTTATCCTCCGTTATCTTGCAACATATCCATATTATAAATGAAGTCACCAAAATATGCATCAAAATTATTGCCTAGCTTGCTATCAATTCTTGCTTTGTAGGAAGTAATGTGCGTCGACTAAGATTATCAGATAGCTATTGTTTTGTCTCCTTTATCATCTCAATTATTGGAAGTACGACCATAGTCTCATCTTCACGAGATTCCTCATGCCAATAAAAAATTTGATGGACTCTGGCTTTCTCTAAATGATAACCTTTTCTCTCCTGTTTGCTGATTTCCTCTTTAAATCGTGAAGAGAAAAGTAAAACCCTCTGTCCTCTCTTATCCTTACAGCCTTCTCGGTCAAGAATCAACTCATCCCCACTATTTAAAACCGCTACTGCCTTTTCACACTTATAATAATAAGATAGATATACATCATAATAGCCTAACTGTTTGCGAATCCGATTCGGTTCCGGATAGGTAAGTTTATTATGGAAACATGTTATTCTTGATAGCATACCAACAGGATCAAACCTTTGTTCCAGGTATTGTCCATTATAGTGAATCGTAAGTTCTGATTTTGCTCTCGTCATTCCTACATACAAGAGCCTACGTTCTTCTTTCGTGTGAATTTGAAAGTTATTAAGCATTAATATCACATGATCAAATTCCCAGCCCTTAGATTTATGAATGGTTCCGATGACAAGACTACTATCATTATGATCATAAAAATCTTCCTCGTGTGATTCATGAACAAATGCCATCCAGTCTGACACATATTTCACCCGATTCGTCACTTCAAAGTCATAGATTAGACGCTCACACATCGTGAGATTATCACTTGTTTTAAACTCCATTTTTAACTGCTGTTTTGCATTCTTCCAAGTATCGTCATCGATCATATAAGTCTCTGGCTTAAGGTGAAGTTCCTTCATAAAAAAGCGTAGTTCCTTCAAATTGTATAAATCAAATTTATCGCTTCCTTGAATTAACTTACAACGAATATGTTCTTCTTGTAACAATGCCTGTACCTGAAGTGCTTCTTCGTTTGTTTTAGTCAGAATACAAGTAGAACCTTTCACACCAGTTTGAATCACTGAATTTACCACCGGAACTACTAAATTACTGCTCTGATAGTGAACGATACGAAGCTTACCCTCATCTTTTGCTACCGCCATAATTGGCGTATGCTTCATACGACCTTCCAATGGTTCAATAAAGTAATTCGTAAACTCCACTAAACTCGGTTTACTTCGGTAATTCTCAACCAATTCATATAACTTTGAGCTTGAATGTTGTAACAATCTTTGCATATAAATTGAATCTGAACCACGAAAAGCATAAATATTCTGATCATCATCTCCTACTGCGATTACGCGCATATCATCATTCTTCGCAATTAATGCCTGAATCAAATGATACTCATGTTCATCCATATCTTGAGCTTCATCTATAACTAAAACTGTCTTTGCAATATGTGAAGCTTCCACCTCCCCATTTTCGATGCTTACTGCTGCTTCCTTTACAACGTTAAGTGACTTTTCAATATTACCAACCCTTCCAAGTAAATCAAAACAATACGAATGAAATGTCTTAATATCAACGAAATTGGCTGCCGTTCCAATCATTTTTATTAGTCTCTTCTTAAATTCGGTTGCTGCCGCTCGTGAAAAAGTGAGCATCAAAAGTTGTTCACTCTTAACATCCTCTAACAACAAAAGTGAGGATAACTTATGTACTAAAATTCGTGTTTTTCCACTACCTGGCCCAGCACCAACTACAATGTACTGTGACTCATGATCTTTGATTATATTCAGCTGTGCAACAGACAGTTCACCAAATAACTGTTGAAACTTTTCAGGCGTCAGATTCCGTTGAATCTCTTCTGCTCGCGTGTCTTTAAAATACTTGTTTAAGAACGAACTGTACTCTAACTGAAAATAATCATCCACGAATGTTAGTGCGGACGCATAATCAGACAGTAGCTTCTTTGCATACTCACCAACAATATGAATCATCTGAGTTTTCTGTTCATAATAAGTTTTAAGTTTCTTATAATCTTCTACCTTATAACGAACTTTATTATCTTTTACTAAACGTTCGATGTTCAGAGCATTATAGGAGACTAAAAAACCACCTTCGATTTTGATTGCATCAATCCTAGATAAATAAAAAAGTGCTTCTTCGATTTCTGAGGTTTGAGCTGTCATAGATAAGAGTTGTCGCTGATAATTATAGTTATTTAATAATTCCAATACCGAGAATTGAACAACCGAATTATGATCCGTATTGATATCTTCAAGATATTCTAAGCAGATCTCTGCAATATCCCATCGTTTCACCATCCGCTGATAGATATCACTCTTGTTATACTTCCATTGTACCTTAAGTAAATTTTTCGTATAACGAGAAGTCTCTTTCGTTATCATTCCTTTGATTGACCAAAAGTTTAACACTGTTTTCATCTGGTCCGTATTTACTTTTTTAAGTCCCTGTTCTTGTGCAAGTTCATTAAGTTCTTTCATATTTAGAACAATCATCTCGTCCGGTATCTGTTGATACAGAAACTCTTCCAGTTCATGATATCGATGTAACACTCCCATGGATTTGCCCATGGAATTGTGTTCATCAACATAGATACTAAGATCTTTTGCATCTGCTAAAATATGTGCCTGCCGAAGTTTTGAAATGATACTGATCACTTCTTCTTTACTAATTCCAAGGTTATCCGCGATCCAATCGACTCTTGATTCTGCTATATCATTTTGGTTACTTTTCCGACTTCTTGCAGAAATCATCATATTCATAATACGATTAGCTTCCTCTTCTTCCTTTTGAGCAAATAAATGAGAACTTCGGATTTTATCTCCTGCCTCCATCAAGGATTTCGCCAAAATACTATCTGCATATACATGAGGAACATTCTGACCACGCTTAATATATCCAGCATCCTCCAGCGCTGCAATGGCAGTCGTTACTCTTGTTTCAAGATCTCGTACATTGTCGTCCCAGCCTGCCTTTCGTGCCAGTTCCAGTGCAGAATTCGAAACTTTCGATCGAAAGCGAGTTGATTCTTTGATTGCTTTCCATATTTGTTGAATCTCTGAAATACTAATCTTTGTCTGATTTAACAACATAAAATGCTTGTTTAAGTCCTCATCATTAAATAGTACAAAACACTCAGCTTGTATTGCTTGATCTCGTCCTGCTCTTCCTGCCTCTTGCACATAATTCTCCAGAGAATCTGAGATATCGTAGTGAATGACCATACCAACATTTTTCTTATCCACTCCCATTCCAAATGCCGAGGTTGCCACCATTATGTTAATCTCTCCACGGATAAATGCATCTTGATTCGCACTTTTTTCCTTCTTATCCATCTTACCATGATAAGCCCGTGCTTCATAACCGTCCTGTACGAGATGCCCTGCTAATTTCTCTGCCGTAGAAGTTCTTGAAACATAGATGATCGTCGGACTTTTTCGATATTCAAGCAGTAGTCGTAATTGTTCATACTTCTCTGCTTCTTTCTTCTCAATCACTTTATAGGTCAGATTTTTTCGAGCAGAACTTGCAGCAAATAGTTCAAGATCCAGTTGAAGATTATCATGAAAATACTTTTTAATATCATCTATGACGTTCTGCTTTGCCGTTGCCGTAAAGCAGGAGATTGGAATCATCTCCGATAACTGTTTTTTCTCACAAAGTTGTTTCATAAATTCTGCGATATAAAGGTAATCTACACGAAAGTCCTGACCCCAGGCAGAAAAACAATGTGCTTCATCAATTACAAAACGATTGATCTTACGATCCAAAAGCATATGTTCAATTGTTCTAGAACGTAATGATTCTGGTGATATATATAGTAAGGTTGCCTCCCCTTCTCTTACTCTTCGCATGGACTCTGCCCGTTCTATCGGATCTAACAAACCATTAATGGTCACTGCATCTGTAATTCCTATTCTCTCTAAGTTATCGACCTGATCCTTCATCAAAGACTGCAGGGGCGAAATTATGACAGTTAACCCCTTCGTATTCTTTCCGCTCATCAGTGCAGGCACCTGAAACGTAATCGATTTTCCCCCACCCGTTGGAAATACGGCAAGTAATGATTTATTATGCAATGCTGCATTTACTGCCTGTTCCTGTAACGGTACACCATCGAAATCTCGATAAGCATCATATCCAAAAAAACGTTTCAATCCACTTTTTGCATTAAGCTGTTCGCTACAATAACTACAGCCCATTAGACATGGTGTGCTTCTGAGTTGATGCATCACCTGCTCAACCATTGGAAATCTCTTTAATATCCATGGTGGAGTAATAGAGTACTCATCATCTACATCAATCAAAGCAAGGCAATACGCTAATTCAATTGGTGTCTTTCGAATCATCTGACCTAAATTTGCATTGATACATATTCTAGAACCAAACAATTCTCTAATCTCATTTTCCAGATCATAATATTGAATACGATAATCCATATATTGAAAAAAAGCGCAAAATTCTTGCGCCGTATGTAATAAACCGTAAAATATCCGCTTTATTACTTCTGGTTTCTTGCGAAACGCTTCTACTTCATCATAAAACAAATCCATTGCCTTCTTTGCATCGCTCAAGGGATTATTTAATTCTTCTGTCTGAAGCTTTTCATTCTTCACTAATGCATGGTAAGGGCGTTTAGGAAACAGAAGTGCTGACAGATAAAGCGTATCGATCACTCTTGTATTCGATATAAGTGAATGATACTGGCTTTCTCCTAAGGTCCGATAGATAAAGGAAAGATCAAAATGAATTACATTATGACCACACAAATAAGAACTGCCAGCAATAAACTTCATAAATGCCGGCAATGATTGATCATGCATCCACTCCCCACTCGTTTTCACTCCACCATAATCCAGTATTCTATTTGTTTCAGTTGATACTTCAGTATCAATGAATGTTACATTGATCATCACTATTCACCCTGTCTAATTATTCTCCCATAATATTACTATATTATATCAAATACTGCAGGATATTACAAACATTAGAACAAAACAATAAACGAATAGGAGCAGTGATTAACTCTATCTCACTGCTCCCCTATTGAAACAAGCGAAATAAATATCGTATCTTTGATTCATCTAATACTCTTTCGAATCTTTCTCATCACAAATCCACTCTCTGGCAGGGTTGGGAACTTTCTTAACGAATACCCCAAATTCTGTTTTGGAACTTCATAATGAATTTGATTCGCCAGATAATCCGCAAATACCTCCATGATCTTGACGGTCAATACATCACCGGCACAGCGGTGTCCTGTCTTTATCTTGCCACCACCCTGTGGGATAAGATCATATAAACATTCTTCACGCATCGCAAATCGTACTGGGTGAAACCGATTTGGTTTATTCCAAAGATTCGGATCATGATTTGTTCCATACAAATCGAGTACTACTAGAGAATTTTTCTTAATATAATAGCCATTCCAGGCAAAATCAAACTTTGCTTTTGCCCCAATAAATGGTCCAAATGGATAGAATCTTCGGACTTCCTGGCAGAACATCTCGGTGTACTCGGAATCACAATTACGAAGCCGTTCCAAACATTCTGGATAATCTTTCATTGCCAATGCTTCAAATACTACAAAGGTAGCAATAGCAACTACAGGGCGAATGACATTGATCAGTTCTACGGCAGCGATCTGTGCAGGAACTTCGTTTCCCTCCTCTTTATACATACTCATGCAATACAACGGACTCTCACTCGATACAACTAACGAACCATTACGAACTGCAACCACACAGTCTCGAACCCAGGCTTCAATTTCCTTTCGTGCATTTTTTCCTTCGCGATACATTTTTCCTACCCGACCAAATCCATAAATCATAAGACCGAGTTTTTGGGCGTACTCATTTACTTTTACTTTTTGATAGGGGATTTCCACCCACTGGCAAACACTTTCGAATAGTATCTTTTGACTTTCCCGATATAGATTAATCGAAGGACGTTGTTCCCACTTGTCTGCATATCGGTCTAACATCCGATAACATTTCGTCGCTAACTCATCGATGGAATCACTTGTTAGCAATGACATAAACATACTTTTCCGTTCTTTGTGCTGCTTTCCATCGAGACCCTGAATTGCCTTCTGACCGAATAGCGTTTTTTGTACCCGCATTGGTGCCACACCTTTACGTTGAAAGAAACTCTCATTATAGAATAACTCTGCAGCCTCTTTGCCTCGTAAGAAGATTATTTTCTTTCCTAAAAAACGTGCGCTAAATATATTGGTATCCAATTGATTCATTCGATTGGATATAAATAAATATCCATCTTTTAAAAAGCCAAG